>NZ_JBNHGF010001006.1:0-240 GCF_059091005.1 Arthrobacter sp. Y3223164 | reverse complement strand
CCTGGGGAATGGTCATGGTCCGTTCCCAAGTGCCGTCCTTGACGGTCCCCGAGACCAGCGTCATGGATCCAAAGCCGTGGCTTTGGCCGGTGGCTTCATGGCTGAGGCTCACCACGGGAGTGTTCGCACCAGTGGCGTCGGTCAGACGGACGGTGACCTTTACCGTTCCTGAACCGCTCTCAAGATTAAGCGACGAGGGCGTCACCGTTGACTCGGCAAGCACGGGCCCCGCGGTATCGG
>NZ_JBNHGF010001005.1:0-248 GCF_059091005.1 Arthrobacter sp. Y3223164 | reverse complement strand
ATCGGCGGCAGCCTCGACGTGCGCTCGGCGCCGGGCGACGGCACGCGGCTGACCATGACCATCCCGCTGCAGCTGCAAGGAGCCGGCAATGTCCGCTGAACCCCGACCGGACAGCCCGGGCAACGACACCGGGGCCGCCACCGAAGCCCCCCGCATCCGGGTCGTCATCGCCGACGACCACCCCGTGGTCCGCGCCGGGCTGGCCGGCCTGCTGGGCACCGAGGACCGGCTGGAGGTGGTGGCCCAGG
>NZ_JBNHGF010001004.1:0-248 GCF_059091005.1 Arthrobacter sp. Y3223164 | reverse complement strand
ATCCGCGCCGCCGCCCCGTTGGCGGGCGAAACGGCGGCAGCGGCGGCACGGCATTTGATGACCGACCGGGTGGAGGCTCGCTTCGAGTCAGGCAAACTCGCGGCCCGCCGGGAACGCAGGCTTGGCGCCATCGTGCTCTCCTCGGCACCGGTCAGGCCGTCGCGGGACGAGGGCCGGGAGGCGGTAGCCCGGGCCTTGGGAGAGCGCGGGCTCGGCATCCTTGGCTGGTCGGAGGCAGCCAAGGGGCT
>NZ_JBNHGF010001003.1:0-250 GCF_059091005.1 Arthrobacter sp. Y3223164 | reverse complement strand
CAGCTCCACGCCGGGAAGGAACCGCGCCGACGCGCGAACGGACTCCGGCAACGCGTAGCAGACAACGCGCAGGACGGTTCCCGCCGCCCGTGCGGCCAACTGCAGCAGGGCCGAACGCAGCAGACCGTCCAGCCCGAAAGGTGTTCCCTGGATCCGCAGCGGGGGCTCGGCGAGCAGGTCCACGCACAGCGGAGCATCCCTCGGCGGCGGGGGCGGGACCACCGGCGCCGACGCCGAACCGATGTGTGCC
>NZ_JBNHGF010001002.1:0-250 GCF_059091005.1 Arthrobacter sp. Y3223164 | reverse complement strand
CAGCGATCGGCCGACTGCCTCCAGCGTCAGGTCCGTGAGCAGGCCGGCGCAGTGCGGCAGCCGGGCGAGCGGGCCGAGCCCGGAACCGCCCTTGAAGTCGATCAGCAGGAAATTCACCGTGTTCGGGGACCTGGTCAGGGCCAGCGAGAGGACAAGGCTCCGCAGCAGTTCGGACTTGCCGGAGCCGGTGGTGCCGGCGACCAGCAGGTGCGGCCCGTGGACGGCCAGGTCGAGCGCCAGCGGTCCGGCG
>NZ_JBNHGF010001001.1:0-251 GCF_059091005.1 Arthrobacter sp. Y3223164 | reverse complement strand
ACTCTGTCCCTCCACGACGCTCTGCCGATCCGTCGAAGCCGAGCGTGCCAAGATTGAAGCCGACCGCCTGCGCCAGGCTGCCGAGCAGCGGCAGGCGGACGCCCAGGGCATCCAGCAGGAGAGCGACGAGAAGCTGCGCCGCGCCGATGACCTGGACCCGGACGTCAACACCAAGGACCGGGACTCCCGGAAAGACCGCAAGCACGACGGCGGCGCCCACCGCGGCGACGCCGACCCCGACCGCGGTGTAG
>NZ_JBNHGF010001000.1:0-256 GCF_059091005.1 Arthrobacter sp. Y3223164 | reverse complement strand
GGCGACCGCGCCCGTGGCCTGCGCGGCGTCCAGCCAGGCGGACACCGAGCCGGGCTCCAGCGTGTCGTCGGATCCCATGATGCCGACGAATTCTGCCCGGGCCTGGTCCAGCCCGTGGTTGAACGGCCCGGCTGGGGACGGTATCCCGTCGGCCAGTTCCAGCACCCGGACGGTCTCCGGCAGGCCGGCCAGCTGCCCGCGCACGGGATTCGGGTCCATGTTGTGGCACACCACCGTGGCGCCGACGCGGCCGGGC
>NZ_JBNHGF010000999.1:0-258 GCF_059091005.1 Arthrobacter sp. Y3223164 | reverse complement strand
CGGCGCTGCGCGCCCTGATCGCCCCGCTGGCCCACGGGGCGGTCGTCCATGTTGTCCACGACACCCGCCTGGTGCTCGCCGCCGGACGCCTCCGCACCGGGATCGGCGTGGTCGCCGGAACCGGATCGTCCGTGTGGGGCATCAACGAGGCCGGGCTTGAGGTCCGCGCCGGCGGCTGGGGGCACCTGTTGGGCGATGAGGGCAGCGGCTACTGGCTGGGGCGGGAAGTTGTGGCACCCTACGACGCCGATATCGCCG
>NZ_JBNHGF010000998.1:0-258 GCF_059091005.1 Arthrobacter sp. Y3223164 | reverse complement strand
CTGGCGCTGGCCGTGGCCGGGGCGGTCACGGGCAAGGGTGCCGGCCGCGCACGGTTGCTCTGGCTCGGCGTGTTCCTGACCCTCGCGGCCTCCTTTGGTTCATCGCTGCTGGCCACCGCCGTCGCACCGGGAGCGGTGGTGACACCGTTCACGGGTCCCTTTGTCTCGCTGGCCCTGTTCCTGCTCCTGGGTGCGGCACTAATCGCCGGGGACCGGCTGCGGCACGACCTTGCCGCAGCCGGGCGCCCGGCCTCGGGC
>NZ_JBNHGF010000997.1:0-262 GCF_059091005.1 Arthrobacter sp. Y3223164 | reverse complement strand
GGCCGGCGCCAAGGTCGGCACCGGTTCCCCGCGCCGGGCCGCCCAGCTGCGTGCCGCCCGCCCCGACCTGGACGTGGTGGATATCCGCGGCAACGTGGACACCCGCCTGGGACGGGTCAAGGGGCTCACGGGCGAAGAAAGGCACGAGGGAAAGCACGCAGATCTCGACGCCGTGGTGCTCGCCGCGGCCGGGCTGGCACGGCTGGGGCGCACCGAGCACGTCACGGAGCTGCTGGATCCGTCGGTCATGCTGCCGGCCCCC
>NZ_JBNHGF010000996.1:0-262 GCF_059091005.1 Arthrobacter sp. Y3223164 | reverse complement strand
CAGGCGACCGTGGCTGGGCGAAGGAGCCGCGC
The DNA here is from genome assembly GCF_059091005.1 of Arthrobacter sp. Y3223164. Lineage (NCBI taxonomy): Bacteria > Bacillati > Actinomycetota > Actinomycetes > Micrococcales > Micrococcaceae > Arthrobacter > Arthrobacter sp. Y3223164. The sequence goes on along the minus strand of NZ_JBNHGF010000996.1, from coordinate 230 downwards.
CCAGTCCGTCGCCACCGGAACCTGGCCCGCCGCCGTCGTGCCCGTCCCCGGCGTGCTGGACCTCTACATCAACGAGGGCTACCTGAAGATGGTGGACGACTCGCTGGTTTACCACCGCGGTTTCGGCGACCGGCCCACCGGCCTGCGGGACGCCTCGCCGAGCCTGGCCGTGGCGCCCAAGGTGTTTACCGCCGACGGGCGACTGGTGGAGTCGCGGACCTATCCGCTGG
>NZ_JBNHGF010000995.1:0-263 GCF_059091005.1 Arthrobacter sp. Y3223164 | reverse complement strand
CGGCGGCAGCGGCGGCCGGGACGGCTGGTTCCGTGCACTGGCCCGCCGGGGAGCTTCTGCACAGGCGGTGGCCTGGAGCGGGCCGGGCCACAGCTTCATCGCTGCACCGGGGACGGGTGTGGTGGCCGAGGCCGGCCTGTATGAAGAGCTGATCGTTGCGGACATAGAACCGCCCCGGCGCAGCCGGAGCACCGGCCCCAGCTGGTTCGCCCGCCGGTATCTGGACGAGCGTCCCGAAACCCGGCGGGAGGCGGCGCCCGCCG
>NZ_JBNHGF010000994.1:0-264 GCF_059091005.1 Arthrobacter sp. Y3223164 | reverse complement strand
GCGCGGCAGGTGCGGGTCCTGCAGGCCGACGCGCAGCGCGAACTCGGCGGTGACGGTGACGGTGTGGCCCTGCCGCTGGTGGTGAACGCCGATTCGCTGGCCACCTGGTTCCTGGGCGCGCTGGCCCGCATGCCGCGCGACGGCGGGGTGTTTTTCGAAGTGCACCGCGAAGACGAGCAGCATTCGACCTCGTTGCTGCGGGCCGGACGGGTGACGGCCGCGGTGACGGCGACGCCGGAACCGGTCCAGGGCTGCTCGGTGGAG
>NZ_JBNHGF010000993.1:0-265 GCF_059091005.1 Arthrobacter sp. Y3223164 | reverse complement strand
AGGTGGCCGGCCAGGTTGCGCAGCACCTCGCCCGACGTGCCCGGGGCGAGGAAGGTCAGCACGTTGCCGGCGCTGACGATCACGTCGAACGGCTCGGCGACGCCCTGCGCGGGCAGGTCCAGCTCCGCCAGGTCGCCGACCAGCCAGGTACAGTCCGGATGGTCCCTGCGGGCCGCTTCGATCAGCTCGGGATCGATGTCGACGCCGACCACCGAGTGTCCGCGGCGCGCCAGTTCGCCGCCCAGCCGGCCCGGCCCGCAGCCGG
>NZ_JBNHGF010000992.1:0-268 GCF_059091005.1 Arthrobacter sp. Y3223164 | reverse complement strand
GACCGGCACCTGGAGGCCCGGCTGCACCTGATCGGTCTCGCCGCGCACTGCGCTGGCTGCGGCTGTTGCGGTGGCGGCTCCGCCGTGAGCCGGAGTGCCCGGCGAGGGTTGTCCGGGAAGCACGACGCCGGTGGTCGGCTGCGTGGGAATGGTTGCCTGGGCTGCGGGCTGGGTGGAAACTGCCGGCGCGATCATGCCGGCCTGTTGGTTCTGAGCAGTGTCGCCTGTCCCGGCCGCCGGCGCAACACCGGCTCCGGCCGCGGACGCC
>NZ_JBNHGF010000991.1:0-271 GCF_059091005.1 Arthrobacter sp. Y3223164 | reverse complement strand
CGCCGACCGCGCCGACCTCTCCCCCGGCAACGCCGCGCCCAACGGGGCCCAGGCCGTGGCCGAAGTGCTTCGCCAGCAGGGGGTGCAGGTGACCGCCACGAATTCGCTGCAGGAGACCCGGGACCAGCTGACGGCAGGCGACGCCGCCCTGCTGATCCACGACCCGGACGGCTACCTGACCGCCGGGCAGCTGAAACCGCTGAAGGAGCAGGCCGCGCGGATCGTGCTGCTCGAGCCCGGCTTTGAGGCGCTGCGGGCCCTTGCCCCCGGC
>NZ_JBNHGF010000990.1:0-273 GCF_059091005.1 Arthrobacter sp. Y3223164 | reverse complement strand
CTGCCGGCCAAGTCCGCGGGGGAAGACGGGGCCGCGGTGTCTGGCGCGGCAGGGGACCCGGACGGCCACGACGTGGTCAGCCTCAGCAGGTCCGCCTGGGTCCGGAGCAGTTCGGCGGTGGGGGAGTCGCCGTCGTCGTCGTGTTCCTCGAAGGCCGAGGCCAGGTTCTCCAGGCCGGCCAGGGCGTCGAGGCGGGCTTGCTCGGTGGTGCTGGGGGGCGGGGCGGGCTCGGTGATGCTCGCCACCACGGTGCCGGTGCTGACCACGATCGCC
>NZ_JBNHGF010000989.1:0-274 GCF_059091005.1 Arthrobacter sp. Y3223164 | reverse complement strand
GCCTGGGACCGAAGGCGGGGATGATCGGCGCCGCGGACCTCGCCCGCGGGGCCTCCGTCTGATTCCACGGCCGGCGCTAGACGCGCGCCCCGTCGTCGTGCCCGTCGCGTTCCGTGGGCAGGCGGAAGAGCAGGTAAGCCGCAGAGGCCACGAAGAGGGCCACCAGCGCCAGCACCGCGGTGAAGGGGGCGCCCGGCCAGAACATGGCGGTCAGCAGCAGGCCCAGCGGGGCCCCCACGGCACCGATCCAGGCCAGCACCAGCAGCGGCTCGCC
>NZ_JBNHGF010000988.1:0-274 GCF_059091005.1 Arthrobacter sp. Y3223164 | reverse complement strand
CGGCTTCCGGGTCGCGGCCGTGCGCCCCCACATCGTCTGGGGCCCCGGCGACACCCAGCTGGTGGAACGCGTCATTGCGCGGGCCAGTGCCGGCCGGCTGCCGCTGCTGGACAACGGCGCCGCGCTGATCGACACCACCTATATCGACAACGCCGCGGCAGCCATTGTCCGTGCGCTCGAACGGATGGACCAGGCGCACGGCCAGGCCCTGGTGGTCACCAACGGCCAGCCCCGGCCGGTCGGCGAACTGATCGCCGGCATCTGCCGGGCCGCC
>NZ_JBNHGF010000987.1:0-277 GCF_059091005.1 Arthrobacter sp. Y3223164 | reverse complement strand
CGGCTGGCGCCCCACTATGACGCCGTGGTGGCGCTCGGCGTCGTGATCCGCGGCGGGACGCCGCACTTCGAGTACGTCTGCCAGGCCGCCACCGAGGGCCTGACCAGCGTCAGCGTGCAGACCGGCACCCCGGTGGGATTCGGGGTGCTTACCTGCGACACCGAGCAGCAAGGCCTGGACCGCGCCGGTTTGGCGGGCTCCAGCGAGGACAAGGGCCACGAAGCGGTGACCGCCGCCCTGGCGACCGCGGCCACGCTCCGAGGCCTCGGCGTCTAAG
>NZ_JBNHGF010000986.1:0-278 GCF_059091005.1 Arthrobacter sp. Y3223164 | reverse complement strand
GGCCACGACGGCTCCATCTGCCGCCCGGACCGCGATCCCGGTCCCGGGCTCCACGAACGAGGCCATAACCGCCTCCTCGCCGCCCGTGGCCTCGGCCACCCACTCCAAGAGCGCCGGATCGCGGTAGGAGGGCACCCACTCGTGCTGTTTGGCCAACGCCCACACTGCCGGCCGCCGGACAACGAACGTCAGGGCGGCGCCCGGATCCATAACCATCAGTTCGGCGTCTTCGGACACGGCCGCCAAGGCCGCCCGCGGCGCCTCCACGGCGACCGGCC
>NZ_JBNHGF010000985.1:0-281 GCF_059091005.1 Arthrobacter sp. Y3223164 | reverse complement strand
CCGGGCCACCAGTGCCGGCAGCTGCTGGGTCAGGTCGCCGGCCACCAGCCGGGCCGGTGTGCGGCGGGCAACCTCGATGGCCTGGTGCAGCCGACGGATGCGGAACTCCTGCCCCGGCCAGATCAGGGCCTCGAGCCAGGCGACGTCGTCGGCATCGTTAAGGTCCAGCGGATTCAGGTCGATTCCGGCGCGCCAGCGGACTTCGGGCAGCGACTCGGGCAGCGGCGGCCGGCCGGAGGTGGAGCATTCCAGCAGCGGCGGCTGAGCTTCACCGCCGACGG
>NZ_JBNHGF010000984.1:0-281 GCF_059091005.1 Arthrobacter sp. Y3223164 | reverse complement strand
CCGGCTCGCGGAGCCCGACGATGCGGTCGGCGCCGCCGCCGACAACTGGGCGGCGCAGGCCAGCTCCGCCTTCCTGGACGGCTACCGGGAGGGGACGGGCGAACCGGTGGACACGTCCTCCACGCTCTTCCGCGCGTTGCTTTTGGACAAGGCCCTCTATGAAGTGGTGTACGAACAGCGCAACCGCCCGCGCTGGGTACAGGTGCCGGTCCGCGGCGTACGCGAGGCCCTGGCACCACTGGCGGGCACCGGCACCGGGCCGGGAAGCGGCCGGACGTCTG
>NZ_JBNHGF010000983.1:0-283 GCF_059091005.1 Arthrobacter sp. Y3223164 | reverse complement strand
GGAGCAGGGTCGCCGGCAGGGGACGGCGGCCCGGACTGCGTGACGGTGATGGACGGGCCCAGGTCGGTGGGCCCGGGCTCGCGCAGGGTCGCAGCAAGTGCCGCGCCTCCGGCGCCCAGCCCGAGCAGCACGGCCAGCGCCACCAGGACGGTGCGGATGGCTGTACGGGGCATGACACCAGTATCCACGGCGCAGATGAGACCAAGATGAGAACCCTGCCCCGCGGCCCAACCCCGCGGCGCAACGGGCCGCGTCCGCCGTCGGTCAGTCGGGGCTGTCGGCC
>NZ_JBNHGF010000982.1:0-286 GCF_059091005.1 Arthrobacter sp. Y3223164 | reverse complement strand
ACAGCACCGCGGCGGCGAAGGAACCGGTGCCCGCCGGTGCCGGGGCCGTCCCCTCGGCTGGAGGCGGGCGTCCGATGCCTGCCGCACCCGGCAGGTCGTCCGCTCCCTCCATGGAGTCGGTCCTCGCCCGGAGCAGTTTCCTGCGCAACGAGGTGGCGTGGAAGGACCGGCAGGCACCGCTGGCGGCAGACGACGTGATTGACATCCTGCCGCCGTTCGCCGGCGGCTGACCGCGCCCCCCTCATCCCCAAGGAGGCGGACGACGGCCGGTCCCCGGCCGCCGGGG
>NZ_JBNHGF010000981.1:0-287 GCF_059091005.1 Arthrobacter sp. Y3223164 | reverse complement strand
GGCGGGGTCGCCGCGGCCTGCCGAACGCAGCCGGGACAGCAGCACCGTAATGTCTGCCCCGGGTGCCCGTTCCTCGCCGGAGACCAAGGCGACCACTTCGGCGGCCACCTGCCGGCCCACCACAGCCGCACCATCCAGCAGTGCCCGGCCCAGCCGGGGATCGGTTGGAACCCGCGAGAGGACACGCCCCACATCGGTGGCCCGGCCGCCGTCGTCAATGGCGCCCAGCTCATGCAGCGTGCGGACGGCATTCGCCATTGCCGGCGCCGGCGGCGCGTCCGGAAGCC
>NZ_JBNHGF010000980.1:0-288 GCF_059091005.1 Arthrobacter sp. Y3223164 | reverse complement strand
GAAGACGGCGTTGACCTTGACCGTGCCCACCTGGAGCGCGGCAACGGCCCGGTGCGCATGCTCCAGGTCCGCGGTCAGCACCGTGGCGGCCAGGCCGTACCGGCCCTCCGCCGCCAACTGAAGCCCGTCGTCGAAGCTGTCCACCACCCGGACCGGCGCCACCGGGCCGAAGGTCTCCTCCTGCATCACGGTCATGCGGTCCGTGCAGTCCAGCAGCACGGTGGCCGGGTAGTGGGCGCCCGGCCCCTCTGGCACCGAGCCGCCCTCTGCGGCCGTCGCCCCGAGCGC
>NZ_JBNHGF010000979.1:0-289 GCF_059091005.1 Arthrobacter sp. Y3223164 | reverse complement strand
CCGCGAACGTCTGGGGAGAGTCCACCCGGTAGGCCGCGGCGGTGTCTCCCGGCCCCACCTTGACCCCGACGTCGGAGCCGCGCAGCACGGCGAAGGCGTGTTCGTCGGTGACGTCGTCGCCGGCGAAGAACACGGCGGTCGCGCCGGTGAACGAGCGCAGCAGCCCGAGGCCCTGGCCCTTGTCGGCGCTGAGCACCGAGGTCTCGAGCACGCGCTTGCCGTCGCTGAGAAAGAGCCCGGGGACCTCCTGGAGCGCGGCGCGGGCGCGCTCGGTGGCCGCCGCCGCCAC
>NZ_JBNHGF010000978.1:0-290 GCF_059091005.1 Arthrobacter sp. Y3223164 | reverse complement strand
GCCGCAGCGGCCAGCACCGCCAGCACGACGCCGGCGCCCGCCATGTCGGTCTTCATCGGCAGCATCGGCTCCCGCGGCTTAAGCGACAGCCCGCCGGTGTCGAAGGTGATGCCCTTGCCGACGATGACGACGTGCCTGGTGTTCTCGCCGGCCTGTGCGGGCGTGTAGTCCAGCTGGACCAGCCTGGGCGGAGTCGGCGAGGCCGAGCCCACCGCCAGCAGACCGCCGAACCCTCCGGCAGCCAGCTGATGCTCGTCCCACGTGCGGATGCCCAGGCCGCGGGCCGCGGC
>NZ_JBNHGF010000977.1:0-290 GCF_059091005.1 Arthrobacter sp. Y3223164 | reverse complement strand
GGCGCGCCGGCCCGCCGGCTGCGCTGCCTGACCATCGACGACGGCCGCTCGGTCGTGCTGGGCAAGGAGCCCGTGTATGTGGACGACGTCCCGTCCGGCTACGTGACCAGCGCGGCCTTCGGCTACACGGTGGGACGGCCGGTGGCGTACGCGTGGCTCCCTGCGGACATCGGGGAGGGAGACGGCGTCGAGATCGAATACTTCGGCCGCCGCATCCCGGCCACCGTCGCCGCCGAGCCGCTGGTCGACCCCGGCATGGAACGACTGCGCGGCTAGCCGTCGGCGCTGAC
>NZ_JBNHGF010000976.1:0-293 GCF_059091005.1 Arthrobacter sp. Y3223164 | reverse complement strand
GGCGCTGCCGGGGACGTCCACCGCCTTCATCTCCGGCCGGGCCCTGGCCAGCCTGCGCGCCGTCGCCTCCCCGGACGACCGGACCCTGCTCATCGGCTCGCACGGCGGCGAGGTCTTCACCGGACCGGACAGCCCTCCCCTGGTGCTGGACGAAGCGCAGCAGCAGGCGCTGGCGGCAGCCACCGCCGTCGTCGAAAACGTAGTGGCCGCCCATCCGGGCACCCGGCTGGAAGCCAAGCCGGCCGGCGTCGTGCTCCATACCCGAACCACCGACGACGCCGTGGCGGCGGCGG
>NZ_JBNHGF010000975.1:0-294 GCF_059091005.1 Arthrobacter sp. Y3223164 | reverse complement strand
GTGACGGCGGGCACCCGCGGGTCCGCCTGGTCTGGCTGGGGCAGCGCCGCGTGCCCGGCATCGCGGCGGGCATCCGGTTGGCCTTCGAGGGCATGCTCTTCAGGGTGGAAGGAACCGCCACCATCTACAATCCGCGCTACGAGATCCTCAGCCCGTTGGAGAATTAACCCATGACAGATCAGCAGCCGGACTCCGGTCCGCACAGCGTGCCGCCGGCCGGGGACGGGATCAGCACCCACACGCACGAAATCACGCTCTCCGGCGCGCCCGGTTTCCTGCGGGACGAGCCGGCCG
>NZ_JBNHGF010000974.1:0-295 GCF_059091005.1 Arthrobacter sp. Y3223164 | reverse complement strand
CGCGCCCGCCGTCTGGCGGATCAGCCGTACGGCCGCCGCCGCCATCCGCTACCAGGACAGCCGGGACTGGCATGAAGCCGCGGCCCGGCACGACGGCCTCCGGTCCCGCTGGCTGGCCTATGAACTGGATCCGGCGCTGGCCATCGATTACCCGGACATGTCCGACGTCTCGCGCCCGGCGACCGCTGCCATGCTCCGGGCCCTTAAACGTGCGGACGCGCTGCGTTCCCTTGGTCCGGGCGACGACGGCGGTGCGGGCGGCTATCCCGCGGCCGTCGCCGAAGCCGCGGCCCGG
>NZ_JBNHGF010000973.1:0-297 GCF_059091005.1 Arthrobacter sp. Y3223164 | reverse complement strand
CCTGGCCGCCGGCGTGACCGCGCTGGTCCGCACCCGCAAGAGGCCCTGACCCACAAGCTGCTCCCGGCGGGCGGACCGCCTGAAGGCGGCCGTCCGCCGGCTGGAATCCCAAGCCGGAGGGCGGCTGGCGAGGGTGTTTAATATGACCATGATGAATCGTTTCCGGGCGCGCCCGGCCGCCGCGGCCCTGTTCGTTGGATCCGCCCTCCTGCTGGCCGGATGCGGGCAACCGGCTCAGGAACCCGGCACCGCCGCTGCGTCTTCCGCCCCCGCGGCCAGCGCGCCGTCGTCGTCCCC
>NZ_JBNHGF010000972.1:0-297 GCF_059091005.1 Arthrobacter sp. Y3223164 | reverse complement strand
CGCTCGGCCTGAAGGTCCTTACCGGCGGCGGCGCCGAAGTCCTGCTCGGCGGCGCGGCCCTGGCTACCGCGGACCACCTGGACACCTCCGGCCTGGACCCGCGCCTGGCGGAGACCGTGATCCGGATAGCGGCAGACGTCTCGAATCCGCTGTACGGGCCAGACGGGGCGGCGCACGCTTTCGGTGAACAGAAGGGCGCCGACGCGGTCTCGCGGCGGTTGCTCGACGAGGCGCTGCAGCGCTGGGCCCAGTTGCTGCTGAAGGCAACAGGCCGCGACGTCAACGTGGCGGGCGCCG
>NZ_JBNHGF010000971.1:0-297 GCF_059091005.1 Arthrobacter sp. Y3223164 | reverse complement strand
GCACGGTCCGGCGAAGGCCAGCTCGTCCAACGGCGCCTCCCGGGCGCTGCCCACCGAACACGGCCGCCGCGACGGATCCGGCATACCGTTGTCCCAGCCCGTGGACGCCGTCGGCCCCGCCCTATCGCAGCAGGGGTCACAAGACTCCTAAGCTGGCTGCATGGCGATCATCCCCGACACCAAGGACTGGACGTGGGTCACCGGGCGGCCCTGCCCCGAATGCGGCTTCGACCCGGCCGGCGTCACGCCGGACCGGATCGGCCCGGAGCTGCTGGCCACGGTGCCCCGCTGGCAGGC
>NZ_JBNHGF010000970.1:0-299 GCF_059091005.1 Arthrobacter sp. Y3223164 | reverse complement strand
GGCGGTGGCGCTGACCGCCGCGGCAGCATCGGCCAGGGCCGCGGCGGTGAGCGTCTTGGGCGCGGTGACGTCCATGTCCGGGGTCACCGAGGTGGCCCCCAGCGCCGGGCCCAGCAGGGCGAACGGCGCAAAGCCGGCCACCAGCGAGGTGCCGGCTTCCAGCCCGTAGGTCTCCTTGAGGGTGTCCCGCATGGCGGCCAGCCGGCGGTGCGTATAGACGACGCCCTTGGCCGGCCCGGTGGAGCCGGAGGTGAAGAGGATGGCGGCGTCGTCGTCGGGCTCGGGGGCGGTGCGCCCGG
>NZ_JBNHGF010000969.1:0-301 GCF_059091005.1 Arthrobacter sp. Y3223164 | reverse complement strand
GACCGCGGCACGGCGCACAGCTGGCATCGCCCCCGCCACGTCCGCCAAGGCGAGGGATTCCGTCCAGGCAGCACCGGTCTCCGCACCCCCAGAGGCAGCTGCCGACATTGACGCCGGCTCAAGCCCGGCTGCATCGGCGCCCGCGCCGCCCCCCGACCAGGCCAGAAGTTCCGCGTCGGCTTCCCCATCTATCTGCCCGTCTGCCGCGGCCCGTTCCGCGAGCCCGGCATCCAGCAGGAAGTAGGCCACGCCGTCGTCCGCGAAGCGCAGGGTAGAGCCGGCCAGCGCCGCCGCGGGCGAG
>NZ_JBNHGF010000968.1:0-304 GCF_059091005.1 Arthrobacter sp. Y3223164 | reverse complement strand
CTTCGCCTCGCCGGCCGCCCTCGCGAACGTGCTCGCCACCGCCGACGGCCTCACGGACGAACACCGGGTGGCCCTGGCCGACGTGAAGCTGCTGCTCTCGGCCGGCGCGCCGATCCCCGAGCCGCTGCTGGCCAAGGTGCAGTCGCTGATGCCGTCCGCCCAGCTGCACACCCCCTACGGCATGACCGAAGCGCTGCCGGTGACGGACATCAGCCTGGCGGAAATCCGCGCGGCCGGTTTCGGGAACGGCGTCTGCGTCGGCACCCCCGTGGCCGGGGCCACGGTGGCCATCGCTGCGGTGGCC
>NZ_JBNHGF010000967.1:0-305 GCF_059091005.1 Arthrobacter sp. Y3223164 | reverse complement strand
GTCGCCGCGGCCCGGGGCAGCCGGAGCCAGGACACGCTGATGCCCGTCGCCCTGGTGACGCTGTGCGGCACGCTGGCCATCGGCGTCCTGCCGGCCGTCATGGCGGTAACCGGCATGACTCCGGAAGTGTTCGGCTTTTGGGCCGGGGCCTCCGTGCACGACGTCGGACAGGTGGTCGCCACCGCCCAGAGCGCCGGCACGGCGGCCCTGACCATCGCCGTCGTCGTCAAGCTCGCCCGCGTGGTGATGCTGGCACCCGTCACGGCCGCCTCGGCCTTGCACAGCCGGCGGAGGGCCAAGGCCGG
>NZ_JBNHGF010000966.1:0-306 GCF_059091005.1 Arthrobacter sp. Y3223164 | reverse complement strand
TCGGGACCAGCCCCAGCGAAGGCCGCCCGGCGGCCCCGGCTGCCGCCAGCAGGCCGGTCGTGGCGTCCTTCAATTCGGCACGGGTTTTCACCAGGCGGGGGCGGGTCGTCACGCGTTCTCCTCCGGACGGGACTGGGCAAGGATGTCCAGGATTTCGGTTGCGCGGGCCTCGTTCAGCAGGCCGCGCTGCAGGGCACGCTGGGCCGTCGCCCGGGCCAGCTCCTCGTAGGCCAGCCGGATGTCGGTGCCGCCCGAATCCACCTCGCGGCGCAGCAGCGCCTCGTGGTGGCTGCGGACGGTGCCGCC
>NZ_JBNHGF010000965.1:0-306 GCF_059091005.1 Arthrobacter sp. Y3223164 | reverse complement strand
GACCTCGACCGGACCGTGGCCGGGCTGGGAGCCGACGGCGGCGCGTACCGGCAGTTGATGGAACCGCTCGTCGCGCGGACCGATGCGCTGCTGGAGTTCACCATGGACCAGCTCCTCCAGGTGCCCGCGAGCCCGGTGACGGCCTTCCGCTACGGGCTCCGCACCCTGGAGCAGGGCTCTCCCGCCTGGAACCTGCGCTTCAAGGAACAGTTCGCACCGGCGCTGCTGACCGGCGTCGCCGCGCACACCCCCGGCGGGGTGCGCCGCCTCTCCTCCGCGGGCGCGGGGTTGATGCTTGGCGCGCTC
>NZ_JBNHGF010000964.1:0-306 GCF_059091005.1 Arthrobacter sp. Y3223164 | reverse complement strand
CCGCCGCCGCGCGGCGCGACAGCATCGGCGCCCACTACCGCAGCGATCACACCCGGGCCCCGGCGCACCGCCGGCACCTGGCCTATGTGAACGCCGCCGCGGTCCCCGCCCCCGCCACCTTTTCCCCAATGTCTTCCCCCACGTCCCAGCCAGTCCTGCAGGAGCAGCCATGAACCATATCCAGCCGATCGACCGGACCGCCATGGAGCGAATCGTCGCCGGGGCGCTCGCCGAGGACGCGCCGTGGGGCGACGTCACCTCGGCTACGCTGATTCCGGCCGACGCCACCGCCACGGCGGAGCTGGC
>NZ_JBNHGF010000963.1:0-307 GCF_059091005.1 Arthrobacter sp. Y3223164 | reverse complement strand
AGGTTGCGCCGGACCTGGTCACGCCGAATGCCGCCGAAGCTGCCGCGCTGCTGGGCGTGACGCTGGATCCCGACACGGACCGGGCGGCCGCCATAGCCGATCACGCCGGGGAACTGCTGGAGGCGACCGGGGCGGGCGCCGCCGTCGTCACCCTCGACAAGGACGGCTCCTTCCTGCTCACGCCCGACGGCGGGACCCACCGCACGTGGGCCACCCCGGTCACCGAGAAGCAGGCTTCGGGCGCCGGCGACACCTACGTGGCCTGCCTGACCCTGGCGCGGGCCGCGGGGCTGCAGCTGAGCACCAG
>NZ_JBNHGF010000962.1:0-308 GCF_059091005.1 Arthrobacter sp. Y3223164 | reverse complement strand
CCTCGGTCGAGGCCACGCTCGCCGAGCACGGCGCGGACAGCTTCGCCGCCATGGTCATCGAACCCATCCAGGGCGAGGGCGGCTTTGTTGTTCCGGCCCCCGGCTTCCTCGCGGGGCTGCGGCGGATCGCCGACCGGCACGGCATCGTGCTGGTGATCGACGAGATCCAGGCCGGCATGGGACGCACCGGGACGCTCTTCGCCAGCGAACACGAGTCGGTGGCCGGCGACATCACGCTCACGGCCAAGGCGCTGGCCGACGGGCTGCCGCTCAGCGCCGTCACCGGACGCGCCGACCTGATGAACGCC
>NZ_JBNHGF010000961.1:0-310 GCF_059091005.1 Arthrobacter sp. Y3223164 | reverse complement strand
CGGCCACCGGGGTTGCGACGCCGTTCGCCGTCGTGATGATGTGCGCCAGCCGGCCCTCGACCCACAGGCGCCCATGGGCGTCGAGATGGCCCACATCGCCGGTGCGGTGCCAGCCGGGCACGGACGCGCTGTGCCGTTGCGTGACCCAGAGCCGGTCGTACCGGTCCTTGACGTGCGGGGCGCTCACGAGGATCTCCCCGGTGACGTTGGGGTCGGTCGTCGGCAGTTCCGCCACGCTGCCGTCCGGGGCCACCGCAGCGATGGCCACCGTGGCCCCGGCCACGGGGGTGCCGACGCAGACGCCGTTCCC
>NZ_JBNHGF010000960.1:0-310 GCF_059091005.1 Arthrobacter sp. Y3223164 | reverse complement strand
GCAGCCTGCGCCGCAGCCCCGGGGCACGCCGGCGGACCAGCAGCGACCCGGGCAGGGTCTCCTCGGTGCGGGTACAGCCGTTTTCCACACACTCCTGCATCACCGCCCAGATGCGCAGGAGGTCCGCCCGCAGTTCGGCTTCGCTGCGCCAGGTGAGTTCGTTGGCCAGCATCACGCCGGCTATCGACGTTCCGGCCTCGCGGCAACGGGCGAGCAGTTCCGCGGCACTGGAGAACGGGTACGGGAGCCGTTCCCCCTCCCCGGCAGAGCTCGCCGCACCGGCGTCGCGCGCGGTGGCGCCGCCGTCGCG
>NZ_JBNHGF010000959.1:0-311 GCF_059091005.1 Arthrobacter sp. Y3223164 | reverse complement strand
GTGGGCACGGGCGTCGGAACGGGCCGGGGCCCGTGCACGCCCCTGCGCCCGGCAGTCAGGACGGCTTCTTCTGCTGCGGATACGGCGTCTCCTGCCGGGCCAGCATCTCCACGAAGCCGGCGATCTTGCGCTGCCGGGCGGCATCGGTCTTCAGCTGGGCCAGCCGGTGGATCAGCGCGAAGCGGTTCTGCGAGGTGAGCACCTCGAACATCGCCTGCGCTTCCGGGACGGCGGCCATCGCCGCGGCCAGGTCTTCGGGCACCTCGGCCGTGGCGGGCCCGGCGTAGGCCTTCTCCCAGCGGCCGTCGGCC
>NZ_JBNHGF010000958.1:0-313 GCF_059091005.1 Arthrobacter sp. Y3223164 | reverse complement strand
CGGCGTGGCACCGGCTGCTGCTGCGGAGACGGTGCGGGCCAGGCTGGTGGTGGCGGCCGACGGCGCCTATTCCGCCCTGCGCCGCCAACTCGGCGTCCCGGTGCGGACGCGGGTGTATCCGGACGCCTACCTGATGGGAGACTTCGCCGACACCACCGGCGACGGCAGCACCGCCGTGCTCTATTTGGAGGCCGGCGGCATCGTCGAATCCTTCCCGCTCCCCGGGGGTACCCGGCGCTGGGTGGCCAGGATGCCCGGCGTGGTCAGCCATCCGACGCCGGACGGCCTCGCCTCCCTGGTCGCGCGGCGCACC
>NZ_JBNHGF010000957.1:0-315 GCF_059091005.1 Arthrobacter sp. Y3223164 | reverse complement strand
GGGCAGCCCGCCCGCCTAACCCGCTCCCCAGCGCACCCGTGGCAACAGTCCCGCGGCAACCGCCCCGCAGGCCGGCAAGGCCCCCGCACCCGCCACCCATACCCGCAGTCCGCCACGGATTTCCCCGACCTGACCCCCTGCCCAACAACGGAGAACACCATGTCATCGGTCAACAGCACCATCCAGCTGATCACCCGCGAGGAAGCGCTTGCCGGCTCCCGCGCGCCCGCCGCCTCCACCTGCACGCCCGATCTGGCCAAGGGCCCGTGGGCCTTCGACACCGCCGCGGGCAGCGGTGCCTGGGCGCCCTCCTAC
>NZ_JBNHGF010000956.1:0-315 GCF_059091005.1 Arthrobacter sp. Y3223164 | reverse complement strand
GCTGCGCCAGGCCGCGGCCGAGGAGGGCACCAGCGGCCCGGTGCCGAGGTTCGACGTGCTGCTGCTGGGCGTCGGGCCGGATGCGCACATCGCCTCGTTGTTCCCCGAGATGGGCGGCATCCGCGAGGAAGAGCGGTCCGTGATCGGCGAGACCGATGCGCCGAAACCACCTCCGGAGCGCGTGTCCCTGACGCTCCCGACGATCAACTCCGCGGACGAAGTCTGGCTGGTGGTGGGCGGCCAGGACAAGGCCGGCGCCGTGGGACTCGCCCTCGCCGGCGCCAACCCGGTGCAGGTTCCCGCCGCCGGTGCCCG
>NZ_JBNHGF010000955.1:0-317 GCF_059091005.1 Arthrobacter sp. Y3223164 | reverse complement strand
CCGCGCTCGGGCACGCGGCCGCCTGGTGGCAGCACCCGGCCGCGCTCGTGGCCGCCGTCCTGTGCGCCCTGATCGCAACGCTGACGTGCGTGGTGCTCTCCCGCGTGACGACGTCGGCGTTCACGACGCTGGCCAGCTCGCGCCGGTTCAAGGACCTCAGCGGCGTCATCGGCATCATCCCGCTGGTGCTGCTGGGACCGATCATGGTCGGCATCGTGGAGGGGTTCCGCAGCTCGCAGGACTTCCTGCCGGCCCTGGCCGAGGGCCTGGCCTGGTCGCCGCTGGGAGCGGTCTGGGCCGTCCCCGGCGACCTGGCC
>NZ_JBNHGF010000954.1:0-318 GCF_059091005.1 Arthrobacter sp. Y3223164 | reverse complement strand
ATCTGCAGACCCCACGGTTCACGAACGGTCTTCCCGCGATGCACATCCAGTACAAGGACCCGGGTTCCGGCATCTATGTCAACATGGCCACTCCCGCGGGTGCCAGCACTGCCGGCATTATCACGGCAACATTGCCGCCCGTTTCTTCGGTGACGGGTGTTCTGGTGGATTCCGCTGGCGTTCCGCTGGAAGGGGCAGCGGCATACGCAGCCAATGGAATTTCCAACCCGGCGCATGTGACGGGCAGCGGGGGCAGGTTCAGCATTCCCGCAGGTGAGGCTTCGGCCCAGCTGGTTTTTCAGTACGCGCGCAATGGCG
>NZ_JBNHGF010000953.1:0-320 GCF_059091005.1 Arthrobacter sp. Y3223164 | reverse complement strand
GGCCAGGCCCGCGGGCAGGGACAGGCCCAGATACAGCAGCCAGTCGGCGTGGCGGCCCTGCGCCGCCAACTGGTCGACGGCCAGCGCAACGGCGGAGAATGTCGTGAAGGAGGCGAGCAGCCCCGGGCCCAGCGCGGCGCGGAGCCAGAACGCGGTGCCGGGACGTTCGGTCCAGAGCGCCGTGAGGACGCCCAGCAGCAGGCTGCCGGCCACGTTGATGGCCAGCGTGGTCCACGGGATGGAGCCGTCTTCGGGGAAGGCAACGCCCAGCAGGTAGCGCGCCTCGGCGCCCACGAAGCCGCCGACGGCGACGGCGGCCC
>NZ_JBNHGF010000952.1:0-322 GCF_059091005.1 Arthrobacter sp. Y3223164 | reverse complement strand
AGCGGCACCAGCACGGACGGCAGGCCCACGGCGGCTATCTCGCACACCGTGGCCGCGCCGGCGCGGGCCAGCAGCAGGTCGGCCGCCGCGTAGACATCCTGCATGCCGTCCACAAATTCCACCTGGTGGTAGCCGGGAGCGGCGAGCAGTTGCCCGTCGGCGTCCCGCAGCGCCTTGTTCCGCCCGGTGATGTGCAGCACCTGGATGCCTGCCGCGGCGAGCTCCTGCAGGGAAGCGCCGATGGTGCGGTTGATGCTCAGCGCGCCCGAGGAGCCGCCGGTGACGATGAGGGTCGGCCGGTCCGCCGCCAGTCCCAGCCGCC
>NZ_JBNHGF010000951.1:0-323 GCF_059091005.1 Arthrobacter sp. Y3223164 | reverse complement strand
GCCATCGCCGTGGACGCCGCTCCGGACGCGTGGCGCGCCGGCGTGGACGAGTTCGTGGTGGCCACCGACGCCCGGCGCAAGGAAGTGTACTGGGCGCGCTACCGCAGCACCGGCGGCACGCACGAACTGCTCGACGGCCCGCATGTCGGGCCGCCCTCGGACGTTCCGCACCTGCCCGCCTACGGCATGGGCGCCGGGCTGTATCCGGATCAACTGCTGGCCGTCACGGAGTACAGCGGCACCCAGCCGACCGCCGAAGCGCTGGGCCGCACCGCCGTCGCCCGCCTGGACAACGGGCTTGCCCTGCCGGACACCACGCCGCT
>NZ_JBNHGF010000950.1:0-323 GCF_059091005.1 Arthrobacter sp. Y3223164 | reverse complement strand
GCCGCCGCCGCGGGCCAGGCGCCGCCACGCTGCCGGCCGCTGCAGCAGCCCGTTCCACAACCTGATCCGCAGCCGGTCGGTGCTTTCGAAGACGGCGTCGTGCAGCTTCAGCCGCTCCTGGTAACGCAGGACCGAACGCCCGATCCCGAAGAACCGGACACCGACGATGGAGGTCATCAGGTACAGGATCGGCGGCTGTTCGCTGGCATAGACGATCAGCCAGCCTGACAGGCCCGCCAGCGCGACGGCGAAGAGCGCCGCGCCGAGGCCAAAGCACAGTGCGGCCAGGAACCTCCCGCTCCACGGCCGCAGCAGCGCCGCCT
>NZ_JBNHGF010000949.1:0-325 GCF_059091005.1 Arthrobacter sp. Y3223164 | reverse complement strand
GCCGAATCCCGCCGCCGCCAGGGCCCGCCGGCCTGCGTCCCCGGTCACGAGATCCACGAAGGCCTCGGCTGCCGCCGGGTTGTCCGCCCCCTTCAGGCCGACGATTGGGTAGGCGTTGACCGCCTGCCCGGCTTCGGGGATGGGGATGCCGCGGGCCTTGCCTCCGGCGCCCTGCACGTCCGTCGCATACACCAGGCCGGCGTCGGCCTGGCCGGAGAGCACCTTACCCAGGACGTCGGTGACCGACTGCTCTTCGCTGACCGCCGGGATGTGCACGCCGGCGGCGCGCTGGACGGCGGCGGCCGCGGCGCCGCAGGGAACCTGG
>NZ_JBNHGF010000948.1:0-326 GCF_059091005.1 Arthrobacter sp. Y3223164 | reverse complement strand
TGAGGCGGGCGGCGGGGGAGCGTGGCAGGCGGGCCCGAGAGCGCAGCGGGCCGGTGGCCCGGGATCCCATGGCAGACCGGCCCGAGAGTGTGGCGGGCCGGCGGGAAGAGTATCGCGTCCGGATCCATCCGATGGCCGGAAGGCGTTTTCTGCCAATCACGATGGGTCTAGGGTGGCAGCAGCGACGACGGAAGGTCCGGGCCATGACGCATTTGGAACGGGAGAAAACGCTCCGTAATGCAGGGCGCGTGCTGCTGACCGCCGCGCTCCTGGCTGGCCTGGCCGGGTGCACCGGCGAAACCGGCGGGGAGCCGGCCGTGACCGGC
>NZ_JBNHGF010000947.1:0-327 GCF_059091005.1 Arthrobacter sp. Y3223164 | reverse complement strand
CGGCTGGCGGCCGAAGCCACCCCGGAGCTCAACGCCGCGCGCGAGCGCTGCTACCAGCTCTCGTCCACCCGCGAACGCTTCCGCGCCCTCGCCGGCCTGGCCAATGAACGACGGCGGCTGCTCGGCTCCGCGGACCGGGAACCGGAGGGCGGGCGGGACCCGGAGGTCCTGGAACAGCAGGCGGCCGAGGTCCGCGAGGAGCAGGCCGAGCTGGAGTTCGAGCTCGAGGACCGCCGGGCCGCCCTCGACGACGCGATCGAAGGCCGCGCCGCCGCCGAACGGGCTGCCGAGGACGAGGAAAAGCGGCTGACCGGCATCCTGCGCGCC
>NZ_JBNHGF010000946.1:0-328 GCF_059091005.1 Arthrobacter sp. Y3223164 | reverse complement strand
CGCCGCGGCCCTGGTCGACCGCTTCGGCGGCGGGCCGGTGCACTGGGTCGGGCACTCCCTCGGCGGCAACATCGCCGCCACCATCGCGGCACGCTTTCCGCGGACGACGGCGTCGCTCACCGTGGTGGGGATGGTGCCGGTGCCGCCGTCGGCGGCAACCGTCGACAAGCTCAGCCGCCTGTTCGGCGGGGAATCTTCCGATCCGGCAGCGTACCTGGCCGCCGGCGAGGAGCTGATTCGCGCGTGGTTTAGCGGCGGCAACGAGCCGCAGGGCGCGGACCGCGTAACATTCCGGGCCCCCTTCAGGCGGCACCCCGACGTCGTGCGC
>NZ_JBNHGF010000945.1:0-329 GCF_059091005.1 Arthrobacter sp. Y3223164 | reverse complement strand
GCAACCCGGTCATCCCGCTGCTGGCCGACCTGAGGGCGGAGACCAGGAAGCACGACCCGGCCGCCGTCCCGGCGATCCACCGGGGCGCCACCAGCCAGGACATCCTGGACAGCGCCCTGATGCTGATGGCCCGCCGCGCGCTGGCCGGGATCGTCACCGACCTCAAGTCCGCCGCCGCGGCCCTGGGCCGGTTGGCGGACGAACACCGCGCCACCGTCACGGTGGCCCGCACCCTGACCCAGCATTCGCTGCCGTCGACGTTCGGGCTCAAGGCGGCCAACTGGCTCTCCGGCGTCGCCCAGGCCGGCGTCCGGCTGGAGCGGGTGGCC
>NZ_JBNHGF010000944.1:0-330 GCF_059091005.1 Arthrobacter sp. Y3223164 | reverse complement strand
CGGGGCGGGCCCCGCCGTCGTCGTCATGCTGGGGCCGGTGGGGCAGGAAAGCCCGCGGCACCACCCACGTGGCGGCCGCGACCACCACCGCGAGCACTGCCAGATGCACGGCCAGCGAAACCCCGAGCACCGAGAGCCAGGCGCCGACCATGGCTCCGGCGAACGCCCCCAGGCTGAAGGCGGCGTGGAACTTCGGCATGATCGTGCGCAGCAGTTTCCGCTCCACGTCGGCGCCTTCGATGTTCTGCGCCACGTCCCACCAGGCCACGCCCACGCCGTAGCAGAACAGCGCCGCGGCGGCGGCGGGAAAGGAGCCGGCCGCCAGCGCGG
>NZ_JBNHGF010000943.1:0-333 GCF_059091005.1 Arthrobacter sp. Y3223164 | reverse complement strand
GCCGTCCACCACCCACGACGCCCCGGTGACGTAGCCGGCTTCGGCCGACGCGAGGAAGGCGATCACGGCTGCGACCTCGCGGGCGTCGCCGGGCCTTGCCAGCGGAATGCCCGGCCGGTCGATGCGGTGCGGGTCTTCGTCCTCGTTGCCGGTCATGGCGGTGGCGATCTCTCCCGGCGCGACGGAGTTGACCGTGATGCCGTGCCGGCCGAGCTCCAGCGCCATGTTCTTCACCAGGCCGCCGAGGCCGTGCTTCGCGGCGTCGTACGGGGCGGCCCCGATCATCGGCTGGTGCTCGTGCACGCTGGTCACGGCGATGATCCGGCCGCCGCG
>NZ_JBNHGF010000942.1:0-334 GCF_059091005.1 Arthrobacter sp. Y3223164 | reverse complement strand
GCCGGCCGGGCCCGGTGCACCGGGTGGAACCGCTGCCGTTCGCGCACGGGGTTCGCCCGGGGCCGGAGGATCCGCAGGCCATCGCCCGGTTCCACCAGCGGATGCGCGGCGAGCAGTTCGACCTGGCCGTGCAGCTGCACGGCGGCGGCCGGAACTCGAACCCGTTCCTGCTGGAACTGGGCGCACGGCACACGGTGGGCACCCGGACCCCGGACGCGGCCGCGCTCGAGCGGACCATCCCCTACCTGTACTACCAGCACGAGGTGTTGCGCGCGCTGGAGGTGGTGGGCCTGGCCGGCGCGGCGCCGGCCGCGCGGGACGATCGGGAGAGCGG
>NZ_JBNHGF010000941.1:0-335 GCF_059091005.1 Arthrobacter sp. Y3223164 | reverse complement strand
GGGTGTGGCGCCGCCGCGACCCCGGCCCCAGCGCCGTGCTGGTCTGCCTGGGCGTGCGCGGGGCGCTGCCGCAGCTAGCACACCACAACCTGCTCTTCACCCGGGACTGGAAGGAGAACTTCGGCCGCATCCGCTCCGGGCGGGCGTTGGCCCGAGAAACCTCCATGTACGTGTGCAAGCCCAGCGCCACCGACGCCGGGGCGGCGCCGGCCGGGGACGAGAACCTGTTCATCCTGGTTCCCGCACCGGCTGAGCCGGCCTGGGGGTCGGGCGGTGACGACGGGTCCGGGGCGGCCGCCGTGGAAGCGGTCGGGGACGCCGCCATCGACCAGCTG
>NZ_JBNHGF010000940.1:0-336 GCF_059091005.1 Arthrobacter sp. Y3223164 | reverse complement strand
GCGGCGACGACGACGGCGGGAGCCCGGTCCCCGCCGCCGCGCCCAAGGACGGGGGCAGCATCCCGATCGGCCTGCTGGACATGCCGTTCCGGCAACGACAGGTGCCGCTGCGCTGGCAACCGGAGCACGACGGACACCTGGCGGTTCTCGGGGTAGGGGGCGGAGGACACCGGGAGTTTTTGCGGGTCCTCGCGGCGCAACTCCTGGGCGGACCGGTGGAACGCCACTGCTACGTGCTGGACGGTGACGGTTCGCTCGGCTTCGCCGCGGACGCCGGCCGGACCGGCGCCTACGTCGGCCCCCAGGACAGCGAACGGGCGGCAAGGGTGCTGCGGC
>NZ_JBNHGF010000939.1:0-337 GCF_059091005.1 Arthrobacter sp. Y3223164 | reverse complement strand
CGTCCCGGGCCGACGCCGAGGCGCTGCGGCTGCTCGGCCGGATCGTGCATCCGGAAGGCCCCGACACGCAACGGCTCAGCGATGTGCTGGGCCTGGAACCGGGCGCCGTCGAGGGGCTGCAGGACCTGCTGTCCTCCCCGGACGAGCCCGGAATCCTGGCCCGCGCCGGCCAGTTGCTGCAACTGCCGCCGATCGCCGCCCGGCTCGCCGAAGGGTCGCTGCAGCCCGACCGGGTCCCCGGGATGGAATCGATTCCCGTCCAGTCCATCGGCAAGGCGCTGCTGGAACTGGCCAGCACTCCGGCCGAGGGCAGGGGCCCGTTGGCGGCGTGGCAGCG
>NZ_JBNHGF010000938.1:0-337 GCF_059091005.1 Arthrobacter sp. Y3223164 | reverse complement strand
CCGCGGCCCGCAGGGAGCGGCTGTCCGTCCGGGCCAGCAGCACAGTATCGTTGGCCGGAGGCCCGGTCTGGGGCGGTCTCCTCAGCCGTCCGGTGTCGACAACCACCAAGCCGAAAGCGCCTGACGCGGCCGCCATGATCTCCGCCGCCGCCCCGTCCTGCGGGGTGCCGTGCAGGACGGGGTCCCCTGTCCCCGGCCAAGACAGCAGGGAGAATCCGCCGGTCGCCGGCAAGGACGCCGCCAGTTGGACCGGGTTCACCGTTCCCTGCACCGCCGCCAGATCCGGCCAGGTCAGGCCCGGGACGTCGGCGGCACCCAGGGCCGCCGAGAGCCCTCC
>NZ_JBNHGF010000937.1:0-337 GCF_059091005.1 Arthrobacter sp. Y3223164 | reverse complement strand
GGCGGGCACAGCGCCACGTTTCCGGCGAGCGCATCGAAGGCCGGCGCGAGGTCGCGCGGCATCAGCGCCCAGCCCAGCCGCCACCCCGTCATCCCCCAGTACTTGGAGAAGGAAGAAATAACGACGGCGGTGCGGTCCAGTTCCCAGGCGCAGGTTCCGCGGGCATCCGGTTCCGCGGGATCGGCCGGATACGTGATGCCCTGGTAGATCTCGTCGCTGACCAGGCGAACCCCATGCTCGGCGCACCAGGCCGTCAGGGCGGCGAGCTCGCTCCGCGACACCATGGTGCCGGTGGGGTTGGCCGGCGACGCCAGCACGAGGCCGGCCAGCGGCCCAT
>NZ_JBNHGF010000936.1:0-338 GCF_059091005.1 Arthrobacter sp. Y3223164 | reverse complement strand
CAGCCCGTCGAAGCGGACCAGGGAGCCGCTGCTCCCGGGATCGGACAGTTCGTCGACCGGCTGCAGCGGCCCGTAGCTGTGCCCGCCGTCGTCAGAGACCGCGGCCAACCGCCGGGGAGCAGCCCAGGTATGCAGCAGTACCCGGCCGTCGGTCAGGCAGACGGCGGCACCCCCGCCGTCCTCCGCGGCCGGGCCGGAGTCCTGCGCCGGCAGCGGCTTTCCCAAGGTCCAGGTGTCCCCGTGGTCGTCGCTGTAGCAGGAGGCGGCCCCCGCGCCCGCACCCTCGGCCATCACCGCGAACAGCACCAGCAACCGCCCGGCGTATCGGCCGGCGTGCA
>NZ_JBNHGF010000935.1:0-338 GCF_059091005.1 Arthrobacter sp. Y3223164 | reverse complement strand
AGCGCGGCGCCGATCCGCGCGTCCAGGAAGCCGTCGGCGAATTCGGTGACGGCGTCCCCCGGCGCGAGCGACGAATCGGGGCTGAAGCTCACGCCGGCCTGCTGCCGCGTCTCCGGCGCCAGCATGGTCAGGTCCGTCGGATTCATCCGCACGGTGTGCACGCGCGAGGCATCCACCCCGGCCAGGGCCCGGGTGAGGGCCGAACGGGCGGAGGCCGCGCCGTCGGACAATTCATGGCCCAGGATGGCTTCGGCCAGTTCCATGGCCGCGGCGGCCAGGGTGTCCTGCGCGGCGGCAAGTACCGGCGCGGTCCGCTCCTCCAGCGCACGGGTGGCCGC
>NZ_JBNHGF010000934.1:0-338 GCF_059091005.1 Arthrobacter sp. Y3223164 | reverse complement strand
GGTCGCCGCGGACCGGGCGTCACCGTGCGCGGCCTGTGGTTCGGCAGCAGCGCCGGATGTCTCCGCCGCGGCCGGCTCCGGTTTCTCCACCGGAGCAACCTTGGGCTCCGGTTTCTCCACCGGCGCTACCTTGTTGAAGGCCTCGGTGAGGCTCTCCAAGGTCAGCGACGGCTCTTCCGGGGCAGCCGCCGGGCTGTGCACGGCGCGCGGGATGGCCACCGTCTCTCCGTTGATCTCCAGCACGGCGGCTTCGGGTCCGTCGCCGGCTGAGGCTGCGGGCACGGCGGGTGCCACGCCGGGATCGTCGGCACGGCGCGACCTGCGCTTGCGTCCGGACG
>NZ_JBNHGF010000933.1:0-339 GCF_059091005.1 Arthrobacter sp. Y3223164 | reverse complement strand
CTTTGGCCGCTACGCGGCGCCGGACGCCCTGGACGAGGCCGGCATCCGGCGGGTCATCGCGGACTTCCGCGACGCGGCGGCACGTGCCGTCTGGGCCGGCTTCGACACCGTGGAGATCCACGGCGCCCACGGCTACCTGCTGCACCAGTTCCTCTCGCCGCTGGTCAATACCCGCACCGACGGCTGGGGCGGTACCGCGGCCGGGCGTGCCCGGCTGCTGCTGGAGGTGGTGGAGGCGGTCCGCGGCGTCATCCCGGACGCCATGCCGCTGCTGCTCCGCGTCTCCGCCTCCGACTGGTCGGACGGCGGGCTGGAACCGGAGGCCGTGGCCGACGTGGT
>NZ_JBNHGF010000932.1:0-344 GCF_059091005.1 Arthrobacter sp. Y3223164 | reverse complement strand
CCTCAATCGGTGGGCTATGCCACCAATCTATACCCCCTAGGGGTATCGCCATGGGCGCCGGCACCGACGTGGCGATCGAGGCCGCGGACCTGACCGTGATGGGCAGCGACCTCGGCCAGGTGGTGCAGTCCATCGAGCTCAGCCGCCGGACGCTCTCCACCATCAAGTCGAACCTGTTCTGGGCCTTCGCCTACAACACGCTCGGGATCCCGGTGGCCGCGCTCGGGCTGCTCAACCCGATGATCGCCGGGGCCGCGATGGCCGCCAGCTCGGTGCTGGTGGTAGCCAACTCCCTGCGCCTGCGCCGCTTCGGACGGTAGCGGGCGGGGGGGCGACAGCCCGCC
>NZ_JBNHGF010000931.1:0-345 GCF_059091005.1 Arthrobacter sp. Y3223164 | reverse complement strand
GTGCGCCCCTCCGAGGCCCGCGGCCGGGCCGGCCTCGTGCTGCAGGATCCGGAGAGCCAGCTGGTGCTGGCCCGGGTGGGTGACGAGGTGGCCTTCGGGGCGGAGAACCTGTCGCTGCCGCGCGGGCAGATCTGGGACCGGGTCCGCGAATCCCTGGCCGACGTCGGCCTGGCCGTCCCGCTGGACCATCCCACGTCGGCGCTCTCCGGCGGCCAAAAACAGCGGCTGGCGCTGGCCTCCGTCCTGGCCATGCGGCCGGGGCTGCTGCTGCTGGATGAGCCGACCGCAAACCTGGACCCCGCCGGGGTGCGGGAAGTACGGGACGCCGTGGCCCGGGTGCTGGAC
>NZ_JBNHGF010000930.1:0-345 GCF_059091005.1 Arthrobacter sp. Y3223164 | reverse complement strand
ACGAGGTGATCGCCGCCGTCGGGCTGGAGGAAAAGGCCGGCGCGCGGATCGGCGCCCTCTCGGGCGGCCAGCGCCGGCGGCTGGACGTGGCCATGGGCCTGATCGGCAATCCCGACCTGTTGTTCCTGGACGAACCGACGACCGGCTTCGACCCGGAGGCCAGGCGGTCCTTCTGGGAGCTGATCCGCCGCCTGGGTTCCGACGGCACCACGATCGTGCTCACCACGCACTACCTCGACGAAGCCGAGCAGCTGGCGGACCGGCTGGGCGTCATCGCCGTGGGACGGCTGGTGGCCGAAGGCACGCCCGCAACGATCGGCGGGGCGGCACTGCGCCGGCCCAGGG
>NZ_JBNHGF010000929.1:0-351 GCF_059091005.1 Arthrobacter sp. Y3223164 | reverse complement strand
GGTCGGTAGGCGAGGTGCGTGGCCGACGGGGCGTTGAGCAGGTGCAGGTCGGCCCGATGGCCGACGGCGAGGGAACCCACGGCACGCTGGCCCTCGGCATCGACCCCGGCATGCCGCCCGAGCGCCAGCGCCCCGCCATAGGTGGCGGCCCGGACCGCCTCGTGCACGCTGAGTCCCATCTGCAGGACGGCGGTGGTGACGCAGAAGTTCATGGAACTCGTGAACGAGGTCCCCGGGTTGCAGTTGGACGCCAGGGCGATTTCCACGCCGGCATCGAGCAGTTGCCGGCCGGGCGCCAGCGGCTGGCGGGTGGACAGGTCGCAGGCCGGCAGGCAGGTGGCCACGGTGCCG
>NZ_JBNHGF010000928.1:0-354 GCF_059091005.1 Arthrobacter sp. Y3223164 | reverse complement strand
CTGGATCCCGAGGCGGATAATTATGCGTTGGCAGCCATCGGCTGGTTCGCGCTCACCGGCCGGGTGCCCGGTGCCACCGCGCAGCGGCCGCCACTGGCGGCGTTGGTGCCCGAGGTGCCCGATCCCCTGGTGGCCCTCCTGGAAGACGGACTGGCCGAGAGTGCAGGGGAGCGCCCCTCGGCGGCGGAGTTCGCCCGCCGGGCGATCCGGGCCGCAAAGCCGGAGGCACTGGATTTGACGGCGTCGGCGCATCCTTCCGTTGCCAGCCAGTTGCTGACCCGGCGGCAGGCGGCGGGTAAGGCTGCCGGCCGCCGGGACAGGGGGCCGCTGCCGCCGTTTCCGCGGGCGTCAGCC
>NZ_JBNHGF010000927.1:0-354 GCF_059091005.1 Arthrobacter sp. Y3223164 | reverse complement strand
GGCGCTGATCCGCTGGCTCGGGCTGGAAAAGGTGCTGGTGGCCGCCGTGCTGCTGGCGGTCGCCGGCCAGTTAGGCCGCGCCGCCGTCGACGGCGTGTGGCCGTTCCTTTCCCTGAGCGCGGTGGTGATGGCGGGGTACGGAATCGGCAACGTCGTGCTGCCGCCGCTGGTCCGGAAATACTTCCCGGACCGGGTGGGCGTGGTGACCGCGGGCTATGTGACCCTGCTGGCGGTCAGCACCGCGATGAGCCCGCAGCTGGCGGTCCCGGTGGCGGACGCCGCGGGCTGGCGGACATCGATCGCGCTCTGGGCCTCGGTCAGCGCCGTGGTGCTCATCCCGTGGGCGGTGCAGGC
>NZ_JBNHGF010000926.1:0-357 GCF_059091005.1 Arthrobacter sp. Y3223164 | reverse complement strand
CCCCGGCCACCCGGAGCCAGCCGCCTCCGATCCTGCCCCGCCGGGCGCCGCCGTCGTCCTCGACCGGTTGGTGAAGGAGTACCCCCGTCCCGGCGGCGGAACCTTCCGCGCCGTGGACGGCATCACGCTGCAGATCCGCACGGGCGAAACGTACGCGCTGCTCGGGCCCAACGGGGCCGGCAAATCCACCACCATCGAGATGATGGAGGGCCACCGGAAGCCGACCTCCGGCCGCGCCGCTGTGCTCGGCGTCGACCCGTACCGGGCGGCGCCGTCGTTCCGTGCCCGCATCGGAGTCGTGCTGCAGGAGGCCACCGACGCCGGCGCGCTGAAGGTGGCCGAATCGCTGCGCGCCCT
>NZ_JBNHGF010000925.1:0-357 GCF_059091005.1 Arthrobacter sp. Y3223164 | reverse complement strand
GACCGCCGCGACGCCCGCGGTCTACGCGGCGATCGACGCCCGCTCGCTCGAACTGCAGGCCGCGCTGACCGCCGCCCTGTCCAAGGCCGGCGTGGACCACAGCATCCAGACCGCGGGGAACCTGTTCAGCGTGGCCTTCGGCACCTCGGCCAACGGCGTCCACAACTACGCCGACGCCCAGGGCCAGGAAGCCTTCCGCTACGCCCCCTTCTTCCATGCCATGCTCGACGCCGGCGTCTACCTGCCGCCGTCGGTGTTCGAAGCGTGGTTCCTTTCGGCGGCGCACGACGACGCCGCGATGGAGAGAATCTTCGCCGCATTGCCGGCGGCCGCGCGGGCTGCCGCGGCGGCCACGCC
>NZ_JBNHGF010000924.1:0-358 GCF_059091005.1 Arthrobacter sp. Y3223164 | reverse complement strand
GCCCAGCGCCGGCGCCGGATACCAGACGTCGAGGACGGTGCCGCTGTCGGTGACGGTGGCCAGCCCGGTGCCGTGGGCGGTGCGGGGAGTGGCGGTGGCGGTGGTGCTCGCGGTCATGGATGCAAGTCTACCGAGCGCGCCGGGGCCGGTGACGCCGGGATGCCGCAGGCGCGTCTGGCTAAGCTGGGGGAGTGACTTCGACCATTGCCCTGGACTTGACCGCCGACGTCGCCGAGCTGACCGCGGCGCTGATCGACGTTAACAGCGTGTCCGGCAACGAGACCGCCCTGGCCGACGCCGTGGAGGCCGCCCTGCGGGCCCTGCCGCACCTGAAGGTGCTGCGCGACGGCGACGCCAT
>NZ_JBNHGF010000923.1:0-360 GCF_059091005.1 Arthrobacter sp. Y3223164 | reverse complement strand
GGCGGGTTCCGCTGCCGCGCCGCCCCTCCCTCGACCTGCTGAAGCTGCCGTTCAAGTTCGCCGCGGCCGTGCGCCAGGCCGCGGGCATCATCGACGGCGCGAAGGCCGACGTCGTGGTGGGCGTCGGCGGGTACGTGTGCACCCCGGTCTACATCGCAGCCAGGCTGCGCCGGGTCCCGATCGTGATCCATGAGGCCAACGCCCGGCCGGGGCTGGCGAACCGGGTCGGGGCACGGCTGACCAGCCGGGTCGCGGTCGCGTTCAAAGACACGAAACTGCCCGGCGCCCGCTGGGTCGGCATGCCGATGCGGCCCGAAATCGCCACCCTGGACCGGGAAGCCTCCCGCGAGGCCGCGCGCC
>NZ_JBNHGF010000922.1:0-360 GCF_059091005.1 Arthrobacter sp. Y3223164 | reverse complement strand
CGGGCGCCGCGGCCGGAGCAGGGGTGGCGGCCCGGTCGTGCCCGGACTCAGGTTCCGGGGGCCCGGGACGCCGCCTGCGCAGCAGTAGCCAGCCGATCAATGCAAGGTAGGCAGTTGGAACCAACCAGGCGGGGACGGCGTACAGCACATCGGTAAGCAACCCGTGGGCCCCGTGCGCGGCATCGATCAGCCGGTCCTCGACCTGGTGCCCCGCGGCATTCCGGACAGCAAAGAAGGCGTAGTAGGCGGTGCCCAGCCCGGCGAGCAGCAGCAGGTAGCCCTGGGCTCTTTCCAGCACCGGCCAGGCTTCGGGCCATCGCCGGCCGGCGGCGGCCCCGACCGAGGACGCTGCGGCGCACA
>NZ_JBNHGF010000921.1:0-361 GCF_059091005.1 Arthrobacter sp. Y3223164 | reverse complement strand
CGGGTGCTGCGCGACGCGGCGGACGCACCGGCCGGAACACGGCTGCGGCTCCGGGTGGCCGTCGGCGAAGTCTCCGCCGAAGCCCTTCCCTGACGTCGTTCCCGGAATCCCAGACACCACCACACAACACCGGCACCGAAAGCGAGACCCCATGACAGAGCAGCCCGCACCGCCCGACGTCGCCTCCCTCTCCTATGAGCAGGCGCGCGAGGAATTGGTGGCCGTCGTCAGCCAGTTGGAAGCCGGCGGCGCCAGCCTTGAACAGTCCCTGGCACTGTGGGAGCGCGGCGAGGCCTTGGCGGCCCGCTGCGAGGCATGGCTGGAAGGCGCACGGCAGCGGCTCGACGCGGCACGCGAGGCG
>NZ_JBNHGF010000920.1:0-361 GCF_059091005.1 Arthrobacter sp. Y3223164 | reverse complement strand
AAGCAGGCCGCACCGGCGGCGTGCCGCGTCTGCGGCACCCTGCTCGGCAGCGGGGCGGAACGCAAGGTGGGCCGGTGCCACAACTGTCCGCCCACCTACGAGGAGTCGACGTTCGAGGCGCTGCGCGAGTGGCGCAAGGAGACGGCCAGTGAAGCCTCGATGCCCGCCTTTGTGATCTTCACGGATGCCACCCTCGTGGCCATCGCCGAAGCCCGGCCCCAGTCCTTGCAGGAGCTGTCCAGGCTGGCCGGCGTGGGGCCGTCCAAACTGGAGCGTTACGGCGAGGAGGTGCTGCGCGTCCTGGCCGCGAACTGAGACTGTGCGGCCCGGAGGCGAGCGCGCTCAGGCCGCCGCGCCCAGC
>NZ_JBNHGF010000919.1:0-363 GCF_059091005.1 Arthrobacter sp. Y3223164 | reverse complement strand
CGCCGCCCCCTGGCGCGCGGCCATCCGCCGGGCGGCACGATCCGCGGAGGAAACGCTTCCGGACGACTTGGACCAGGCCCTGGTGGGCACGGACCTGCGCTCCGACCGTGCGTCGTGGTGGTGGCCGGTTTTCGGCCTGCTCCAGTGGCTCGCCCTCGCAGCCGCCTTGGCCGGAGCGCTCTGGCTCCTTGGCATCGCCGCGCTGGGCTACCTGCAGTTTGCGGTCCCTGAGACACCAACGGTCGAAGGCTTCCCGGTGCCGACCTTGTTGCTGGCCGCCGGGATCCTCGCCGGGGTGGTGCTGGCGCTGGCATCGGGCGTGATCGCGCGGTTCGTGGCCCGTGCCCGGGCCGCAAATGCGCG
>NZ_JBNHGF010000918.1:0-364 GCF_059091005.1 Arthrobacter sp. Y3223164 | reverse complement strand
GCGATCACCTGCGGCAGCCCGTCGTCGTCGAAGGAGGCGATGGCGCGCTCCGTGGTGCCGTTCGGGCTGGTGACGGCACGGCGCATGACCGCCGGGTCGGCATTCGGCGCAGCGAGCATGATGCCCGCGCCGGCCACGGTCTCGCGGGCCAGCGTCATCGAAAGCTCCGGGTCCAGACCCAGCTCCACGCCGGCGGCGGCCATCGCCTCGGCCAGGTAGAAGGCATAGGCCGGGCCGGAACCGCTGACCGCGGACACCGCGTCCAGCTGGTGTTCCGGAACCACGACGACGGTGCCGGCGCCGGCGAATACTTCGCGGGCGGCCTCCAGTTGGGCATCGCTCACGTGGCTGCCGGCGGAGACGC
>NZ_JBNHGF010000917.1:0-364 GCF_059091005.1 Arthrobacter sp. Y3223164 | reverse complement strand
GCCGACCGCATCGTCGGGCTCCGCGAGCCGGGCCACGCCGGCGGCGTAATCAAACGAGCGGAGCATGCCCACCACATCGCGCAGCGGCACGTCGTCGGTGCCGCGGTCGCCCATGGGCCGCAGCGGTTCGCCCTCGAAATCAAGCACTACCCAGCCCCGCTGTGCCGAGAACAGCACCTGGCCCAGGTGGTAGTCGCCGTGGATCCGCTGCAGCTGGGGAAGCTCGGTCACCTGGTCCAGCCGGTCCAGCAGTTCCTGCACCGCGTCGTCCAGGGGCCCCACGGACGCCCCGGCCTGGGCCCAGCCCCAGCGGATCCGTTCCGCCAGCGCGGCCTTGAACGCCTCGACGGCCTTGGCGTCCGCC
>NZ_JBNHGF010000916.1:0-365 GCF_059091005.1 Arthrobacter sp. Y3223164 | reverse complement strand
TCGCCTGCCGGCGGTGCCTCCGGGCCGGCAGGCGTTTCCGTACCCGAGCCTCCTCCGCACCCGGCGAGGCCCATCATGGCGGCGGCCAGCAGGGCTGCCGCGGCTGTCTGCGTGATTTTCATGGGGTTCCTTTTGCGGTCTCCCGGGCGGTGCCCGGAACGTCGTGCCGCGGGGCGCGCGGCCCGCTATTGGCAAAGACGCCGGCCGCACCCACAATGGTTCAACGTCGGGCGGAGTGGATCCCGCGGGCTGGATGAACCGGAACGCCGCCGCCGTCGTCGTACCCGGTAGGACGCCGTGTGGGACGCTGCACTGGGACGTCCGCCGCCGGCGGGGCGGCCGGGGCTGCCGGGAGGAAGGAGGCG
>NZ_JBNHGF010000915.1:0-365 GCF_059091005.1 Arthrobacter sp. Y3223164 | reverse complement strand
GCCCCGGGCGCCACGCGAGAGCACGCACGCCTCGATGCCGCCCCGGCCGCCCGCCGGGCGCTCCCCGCCAGCTAATTGGGGGAATAGTGCACCTGCACAACGGCGGCCCGTATAGTGAAGGCATGGCTGTCACTCTCGCCAAACTCTTGGCCTCCCCCGCGCTGCACCTGAAGCTGGTCGGTACCGCGCAGGGCGACCCGGACGCGCCGATCACCTGGGTGGCTTCGACCGAGCTCGAGGACCCGTTGCCCTTCCTGACCGGCGGCGAAGTGGTGCTGACCACCGGCCTTCGGCAGAAGACCGCGGCCGCGCAGCGCCGGTTCGTGGAGCGGGTGCACGAGGCCGGCGCGGTCGGCATGGGCTTC
>NZ_JBNHGF010000914.1:0-366 GCF_059091005.1 Arthrobacter sp. Y3223164 | reverse complement strand
GGCGTGCAGCGGCGGAGGAAGCGCTGGCGCAGGTCAATGCCGCCGGCCTGGCGGACGCGGACACCGGCGACCTCAGCCCGGGAGAGCTGCGCCGCGTGGCCGTGGCACGGGCTTTGGCCCGGGTTGACCATGTCCCCGGGGTGGACGTGCTGCTGGCCGATGAACCTACCGCGCACGTGGATGAGCGCAGTGCCCGGGCCATCGAGGCCGCGCTGGACGGTCTCCGCGGCAGGGTGACCACCGTGCTGGTGGCGCACGACCCGGACACCGCGGCGCTCGCCGACCACGTGGTGCCGGTGGTGCCGGCGTCCGGGGAACCCGTTGCTGCCGCCCCGTCGGGTACGGATGGTGTGCGGTCCCCGGCAC
>NZ_JBNHGF010000913.1:0-367 GCF_059091005.1 Arthrobacter sp. Y3223164 | reverse complement strand
CACGCCGAGGCGCTCGCGGACGACCCCTCGGTGGACGCCCTGGTCTTCGTGCCGGGAGCCTGGGAAGTGCAGCAGGTGGCCGCGGCGATCCGGGACAGGGTCCGCGACAGGACGGGCGGCGCCGGCAGCGGCACGGAGGTTCTGGAGCTGCACGGGCAGGCGGATCCGGCCACGCAGGACCGCGCCGTTTCCGGTCGGGAACCCGGTGGGCCGCCGCGCATCATTGTCTCCACCTCGTTGGCCGAGTCCTCGCTCACCGTGCCGGGCGTGCGGTTGGTCGTCGACTCCGGGCTGTCGCGCGAACCCCGCCGGGATGCCGCCCGCGGCATGTCCGGGCTGGTGACGGTGTCGGCCTCGCGCGCTTCCG
>NZ_JBNHGF010000912.1:0-369 GCF_059091005.1 Arthrobacter sp. Y3223164 | reverse complement strand
GGCCGGGCGCCAGCGGGCCTCGGCGGCGGCCATGTCGATCAGCTCGCCGGCGAACGGAAGTTCCTCTTCCGCGATGCCGGTGGCGGCACAGATCTGCCGGCGGCGCTCCAGGCTGTCGGGACGGATGTTGCTGGTGCGGCGCCGGAAGGACTCGATTTCTTCCTCCAGCGCACGGATCCGGCCCTTGAGGGTCCAAGCCTCGCCCTGGGCATCGTTGCTCCGTTCGCGGGCCGACTCGGCCTCCTTGGCCAGGTCCTTGGCCAGCACGGCGGCACGGCTGCGCGCGGCAGCGAGGCCGGCGGGACTGAAATCTGCTTCAATCCCGGCAGCCGCCAGCTCGCCCCGGAGGGCATCTTCGACGGACTGGCG
>NZ_JBNHGF010000911.1:0-371 GCF_059091005.1 Arthrobacter sp. Y3223164 | reverse complement strand
GAGCACGCCCGCCAGTCGGTACGTCCCCGAGGCCCGGACCAGCGCCGAGGCATGCGGGGCGAGCTCGCTGGGGCTGTCCGCCAAAAGGGCCGCCTGGACCGCAGACCAATGCAGCGAGGTAGACCACAGCGCCGGTTCGCCCAATCTCCCCAGCAGCGCCCACGCCTCCGTCAAATGCGGCTGCAGCCTCGCGGAATCACGCAGGCGGGCGGCGGCCACTGCCAGTTCGCCCAGCGGCAAAAGGCTGTAGAGATCGACGGCGACGTGCAGCAGCCGGCCCCGCGCCCGGTCCCAGGCGCGCACCAAGGCAGCGGTGTCATCGGTTCGCCGCGCCAGCCCGACCTGCAGGGCGTCCAGCAACAATTCGTCGC
>NZ_JBNHGF010000910.1:0-373 GCF_059091005.1 Arthrobacter sp. Y3223164 | reverse complement strand
ACCTGCGTTTCCTCCGGCCGGGCAAGGTCAGCAGGGAGGCGACCATCACCGCGGCCACGG
This sequence comes from Arthrobacter sp. Y3223164, assembly GCF_059091005.1. NCBI lineage: Bacteria > Bacillati > Actinomycetota > Actinomycetes > Micrococcales > Micrococcaceae > Arthrobacter > Arthrobacter sp. Y3223164. The sequence goes on along the minus strand of NZ_JBNHGF010000910.1, from coordinate 313 downwards.
CGAGCAGGGCGTTGCGGAGGCCCACCTGTTCGCCCAGGAAGCCGAGGAAAGGTGGGCCGGCCAGGAACGCGACATAGCCCAAGGTCGAGACCACCGACACCCGTCCCGCGGCCCGGGCCGGATCGTCCGCGGCCGCGGACATGCCCATGGGAAAGCCCAGGGCAGCGCCGGCGCCCCAGAGCACGGCCCCGGCGAAGGCCAGCGGAAGGTTCGGAGCCAGCACGAAGAGCAGCAGGCCGGCCAGGGCCGTGCCGAGGCTGACCCGCAGCACGGCCACGCGTCCCCAGCGGTCGATGAACCGCCCGCCGGCCAG
>NZ_JBNHGF010000909.1:0-373 GCF_059091005.1 Arthrobacter sp. Y3223164 | reverse complement strand
GCGCAAGGCGCCGGCGCGCCGGAACGCCGGCCGGGACAGCAACGCCAGCCCGGCGGTCAGCAGTACCAGGGGAACGACGACGGCGAACGCCAGCACCGGGGACAGGAACCACAGTGCCACCGTGGTTCCCGTGATCAGCGGGATGCCGACCGCCAGCGGCGCGATGCCCAGCGCGATCCAGTTCCGGACGCTGGAGAGGTCGTTGGTACTGCGCGCGATGGTCACCCCCGGCGACGGTCCGCGGTCGGTGGCCAGGGCGGAGGCCACCAGTCCCTTGCGGATCTCGTGGATGTAGTCCTGCCCGAGCTTTTCGGCCAGGACGCGCTCGAGGGCCCGTAGGCCGCCCAGCCCCAGCGCCGCGGCAGCCAGGCCG
>NZ_JBNHGF010000908.1:0-373 GCF_059091005.1 Arthrobacter sp. Y3223164 | reverse complement strand
GCCAGGGGATGCAGTGCGGAAGGGCAGTCGACCACCGGGGCCGGCCCTTCGCCGTCGTGCGCGCCGATCAAGGCGGCGAAGCGCGGCGCGTCCAAGGTGGCCGACATCGCCACCAACGTGAGATCCCCGCGCAGCTGGCGGACCTCGCCGAGCATGCCGACCAGCAGGTCGGTCTCCAGGCCGCGCTCATGCACTTCATCCAGGATCACCGCGTCCGTCCCGTCCAGGCCGGGATCGGTGAGCAGCCTGCGCAGCAGGATTCCCGGCGTGACGAACTCGATCAGCGTCTGCGGGCCCGCCCGGCGTTCCCCGCGCACCGTATAGCCGACGCGTTCGCCCAGCCGGCTCCCATCCAGCGCGGCCAGGCGCCTGG
>NZ_JBNHGF010000907.1:0-375 GCF_059091005.1 Arthrobacter sp. Y3223164 | reverse complement strand
ACGGGCGGCGACACCGGCCAACGGCAGCGCCGCCAGCGCGCCCGCCAGTGCTATCGCCATCGTGGACGTTCCCGCCAGGGCCTCGCTGCCGGTGAGCTCCACGGCCAGCAGCGAGCCGATGGCCAGCCCGGCGCCGTGGCCCAAGCCGCTGAACAGCTGGGCCAGGGACAGGGAAACAACGACGCGGCGCTGAACGGCCCTCGTGCGAGGGTCTGCGTTCAGCGCCGCGTCTGGTTGCTGGGTCACACGCCGATCCTAGTCGACCTGCAACCGGTTAAACCGCCGTTACTCGGTGTCGGACTTGGCGCGCTCGGCCTCCGACTGGACGCGCTCAGCGTTGGACCGGGCCGGCTCGGCGTCGGCCCGGGCGGCCTC
>NZ_JBNHGF010000906.1:0-378 GCF_059091005.1 Arthrobacter sp. Y3223164 | reverse complement strand
CGCGGTCCCGTCCGGGGGCATCCCCCGGTCCGGGCCGCCGCCGCGACCGGATGCGGGGAAATCCGTGCGCACTAAGCCCGTACTGATCGCCGTCGACGGGCGCTCGGGGGCCGGCAAGACCACGCTGGCCGTGGAACTGGCAGCGATGCTGCGGGTCCACCGCACGGTATCGCTGTTCCACCTGGAGGACATCTACCCCGGCTGGCACGGCCTGGCCGGCGGGCAGCAGCGGTACCTGGAAACCGTGCTGCGGCCCCTGGCCGCCGGGGACAGCGCGCACTGGACCGCCTGGGACTGGGAAGCAAACGGCGACGGCGCCTCCCGCACCACGGAGCCGGCCGACGTGGTGGTGTTCGAGGGCGTCGGTGCCGCCCATGC
>NZ_JBNHGF010000905.1:0-379 GCF_059091005.1 Arthrobacter sp. Y3223164 | reverse complement strand
GCCCGATCCGGCGGCCGTCGTTCCGCTGGCCCTGCTGGTCAGCGGGTGGGGCCGCTGGCTCGGTGGCTTCCGGGCCGGCCGGCTCGGCTGGGCAGAAGACTGCCTGCAGGATCTGGCCCGCGACGGCCAGGCCACGGGGGTCGTCCTGGTTGTGTCCGGAGACCGAGAGCTGTCCGGCAGCCGCTTCCTGCCGCTCATGGCCAACCGGCTTTACCTTCCGACCGGTGCCGGTCCCGAAACCTTGCTGGGCTGGCCCCGCCTTCCTCCCATGAACGCGGTGTCCGGCAGGGCTTTTGTGCAGGGCCGTATCGGCGGCGACGGCGGGGCCTGCCAGCTGGTCACCGATCCAACCGGCTGCCCGCCGCCGGCCGCGGCCCGC
>NZ_JBNHGF010000904.1:0-381 GCF_059091005.1 Arthrobacter sp. Y3223164 | reverse complement strand
GCCGCCTCGGCGCAGAGCAGCGGCACCGGGGACGTGAACCTGAACGCCATCGCCGCCGCGGTGATCGGCGGGACCAGCCTGTTCGGCGGCCGCGGCTCGGCCTTCTCGGCCCTCCTGGGCATCCTGGTCATCCAGTCCATCTCCAGCGGCCTCACCCTGCTGAACCTTGAGTCCTCGTTCCGGTACATGATCACCGGCCTGGTGCTGCTGCTGGCCGTGATCCTCGACGCCGTCTCCCGCAAGTCCCGCACCTCGCACGGCCGCGCCTAGTGGCCGGCCGCCGGAGCGACATGTTCCTGGGCATCGACATCGGCACGGGCAGCAGCAAGGCCGTGCTGGCGGACGCCGGGGGCGGGGTGCTGGACAGCGCCGCGGTCGCGC
>NZ_JBNHGF010000903.1:0-382 GCF_059091005.1 Arthrobacter sp. Y3223164 | reverse complement strand
CGTGCTGGTGCTCGACGGGGTGGTCTTTCCCGCCGCCGCCAACGCGCACTCGCACGCATTCCACCGGGTGCTGCGGGGCCGCACCCACGCCGGCCGGGGCGACTTCTGGACCTGGCGGGAGCAGATGTACCGCGCGGCCGGGACGCTGACCCCGGAGAACTACGAGCGCCTGGCGACGGCGGTGTTCGCGGAGATGGTGGCGGCCGGCTTCAGCAGCGTGGCGGAGTTCCACTACGTCCACCACCGCCCGGACGGCAGCCCGTACGGGGCCGGAAGCGCTGCCGGCGGGAGCCGCGGCGGGCACCTATCCGGTCCGACAGGCGATGATCCGGAGACCCCCGGGTACGGCGGGCACGCGATGGAACTGGCGCTGTGCCGGGCC
>NZ_JBNHGF010000902.1:0-384 GCF_059091005.1 Arthrobacter sp. Y3223164 | reverse complement strand
TGCTCGGCCGCGGCGAAACCGGCCGCCTCCAGGTCTTCGGTCCGGACGGTCACCGCGAGCGCGCCGAGGATCCCGGCCAGGGTGTCGCCCGAACCGGCCGTGGCCAGCCATACCGGCCCGTCGTCCTGGCTGAACAGGGCGCCGTCCGGGGCGGCGATCACCGTTACGGAGCCCTTGAGCAGGACGGTGGCCCCGGTGAGCCCGGCGGCCAGCGCGGCGAACTCCGCGGGGGCCGCCTCGATGTGCTCCCGGTCGGTCTCCACCCCTTGGGCTGAGAGGATGCGCACCAGTTCGCCGGCGTGCGGCGTCAGGACCACCCGGGGTCCCGGCTCCGCGGGCAACACGTCGAAGGCACCGGCGTCGGCAATCACCGGCAGCCCGGAC
>NZ_JBNHGF010000901.1:0-384 GCF_059091005.1 Arthrobacter sp. Y3223164 | reverse complement strand
CGGCGCCGCACGTGGCAGGGTGAGGACATGCCCACCGAGGACGATGTGCGCCGCCTCTGTCTGGCCCTGCCCGGCGTCACCGAGCGGCTCAGCTGGGGCCAGCCCGCCTGGTTCGCCAAGTCGCTGATGGCGCGGATGTGGGAGCCGGGCGTGCTGACCGTCAAGTCCGACGAGCGCGACGCCCTGGCCGCGACGGCTCCGGACGTCTTCTTTTGGACCCCGCACCACGAGCGTTCCCGGCTGCTGGTGCTGATGCGCTTGGACAAAGTCGAACCCGGCAATCTCGAAGAATTGCTGGACGAATCGTTCCGGCTCGCCGGAGGCCGGCACCCCCGGGCCCGTCCGGGACGTTAGCGCGCCCCGGCGGGCTGCGCCTCGGCCTGC
>NZ_JBNHGF010000900.1:0-385 GCF_059091005.1 Arthrobacter sp. Y3223164 | reverse complement strand
AGCCCACCTTGCCGCTGCCGTTGCAACGGTCCTGCTGCTGCGCCGCGGCGAGCAAGCTGCAGCGGCCCTGGCCGGAACGGTGCTGTTGGCAATCCCGCGCCGGCTGTACGGCTGGCATCCGGTACCGCGGGCCAGGCTGGCCAGCCCCGGGGCACGGACTGTCCGTACCCTCGCCGCGCTTGGAGTGCCGCTGCTTTCGCTGCGGCACCGGGGGCCGCCCCTGCATCACGCTTTCTGACCGGCGCCATCCGCGCATCCCCCGACGAAAGAACGTGATGAACCCCCTGATGAACACCCCTGCACCCGTCCGCGTTGCCGCCTCTGGGTCTTCGGCAGCCAGGCAGCGCCGTGACGACGCCCGACGCCTCGCCCGGCAGGCGGCCCT
>NZ_JBNHGF010000899.1:0-385 GCF_059091005.1 Arthrobacter sp. Y3223164 | reverse complement strand
CGCTGCGCGCGGGCGGCCGACACCGTGGTGGTCGACGCCCAGGTGTTGGGCGGGGCCGTCGACGAAGAGGACGACGCCGACCGCCGTGCCGCGCGGAAGGACAAAAAGGTCTCGGCGGTCCTGCATTCCGGGTACCCGGTGCGCTTCTGGGACCACGATCTGGGGCCGGGACAGAAGCGGCACTTCGTACTGGAGGACAATGCGGAGGAGGCTGCCCGAACCATAACCGTGGACGACGAGCCGCAAGGCCGGCTGCGCATCATCACCGGTTGGGCGGGAAACGCCTTGCTGGAAACCGCCGCCGAGCTGAGCCCGGACGGCGCCACCTTGGTGGTCAACGTCCGCCGGCCGCTGGCGCGGGGCGACGCCCGCAGCGTGCTGGCCG
>NZ_JBNHGF010000898.1:0-387 GCF_059091005.1 Arthrobacter sp. Y3223164 | reverse complement strand
GGACGGCGACGCTGCCGGGGGCGCGGGCGGCACAATGGCGGGCATTGCCCTGGGCCTGCTGGCGGGACTGACCTACGCCCTCTACTCCTGGGCGGCGCATCGGATCATCGGCGGCGGAGTGCCCGCACGCGCCGCCATGGGCGCCATGTTCGGCCTGGGCGGACTGTTGCTGATGCCGGTGCTGCTGGCCACCGGCGCTCCGCTGCTGGCCTCGTGGGGCAACGTCGCCGTGGGGGCCTACATGGCACTGGTCCCCATGTTCGCCGGCTACGTGTTGTTCGGCCTCGGCCTCGCGCGGGTCCGCGCCAGCACCGCCACAACGCTTTCGCTGGCGGAGCCTGTCGTGGCCGCCGTGCTCGCCGTGCTGGTGGTGGGCGAGCGGCTGCC
>NZ_JBNHGF010000897.1:0-391 GCF_059091005.1 Arthrobacter sp. Y3223164 | reverse complement strand
GGCGCCCATCAGGCGGCGCTCCTTCCGCGCAGCCGCTGGCGGGCCAGGATCCGCAGGGCGATCGCGGCCTTCTGCGGCGTGCCGACGCGCACCCGACGGGAAAGCAACTCCTCCGCCGGTATCCGTTCCAGCCGGTCGACGAGCGCGCTGAACAAGGCATGAGCCAGTTCGACGGCGGTGCAGGCACCGGGCGGGAGCAGCGCAATGCCCCGCCCGGCGGCAGCGAGGTCCGCCCGGATCTCGGCCACCAGCGCGTGCTTCCGTTGCTCGTCCCACGCCTCGGCGCCCGTCTGCGGGAAGTAGCTGCGGCCCAGCTGATCCCGGTCGGCGGCGAGGTCGCGCAGGAAGTTGACTTTTTGGAAGGCGGAGCCCAGCCGGCGGGCGGCGGCGA
>NZ_JBNHGF010000896.1:0-392 GCF_059091005.1 Arthrobacter sp. Y3223164 | reverse complement strand
GGGCGCGGCCGGCCGGTCGGACGGTTCCGGGCCCGAGGGCACGGTGACCGTTTTCGCGGCGGCGTCGTTGCACTCCGTCTTCTCCGGGCTGGCCGACGAGTTCGAGGCCGGCCACCCCGGCGTGGACGTGCGCCTGAACAGCGGGGGTTCTTCCGACCTCGCCGCCCAGATCCTGGCCGGGGCCCCGGCGGACGTTTTCGCGACGGCCGACCAGGCGACCATGGACCTGGTTGCCGGCCACGGACTGAACGAGGGCCCGCCGGCGGTCTTTGCCACCAACGTGCTGCAGATCGCGGTGCCCGCCGCGAACCCCGCCGGCGTCTCGTCGCTGGACGACCTGGCCGAACCCGGGGTCAAAACCGTGCTGTGCGCACCCCAGGTTCCCTGCGGCG
>NZ_JBNHGF010000895.1:0-393 GCF_059091005.1 Arthrobacter sp. Y3223164 | reverse complement strand
CACGCGGCCCGCTTCCCGGCAGTACCAGGCGGCGGTGCTCGGCCATCCGATCGACCACTCCCGGTCGCCGGCCCTGCACCGCGCGGCCTATGAGCTGATCGGCTTCGACTGCAGCTACCGGGCCATCGATCTCACGGAGGACCGCGTGCCGCAGTTCGTCCGGAACCTGCGCGCGGAGCGGGACTGGGCCGGGCTGTCGGTGACCATGCCGCTGAAGGCCGCCATGGTCGGCCAGATGGACCGGGTCAGCGAACTGGTGGACGTGCTGGGGGTGCTCAACACCGTGGTTCCCGAGTACGACGGCGGGGGCCGGGTGACGCTCTCCGGCCACAACACCGACGTGGCCGGCATCGTCGGCGCGCTGCGCCACGGCGGTGTCGCAGAGGGCGGGGC
>NZ_JBNHGF010000894.1:0-395 GCF_059091005.1 Arthrobacter sp. Y3223164 | reverse complement strand
GGGCCAGCCGCAGCAGCGGCGGCGGATTCGAGCAGTTCGGGCACGGTGTAAGCGACCCCGTAGAGCCGGCGCTTGGCCCCGCCCATTTCGGTCACGCTGATCCGCTCGCCCGGCCAGTCGAACAGCCGCGCGGCCGCGAAGGCGCGTTCGATGCCGATGATGAACCGGGGGCCGGCCCCCTTGATGGCACGGCTCAGGCCGGCGGGTCCCAGCCCGGCGTCCGCCACCACGATAACGGCGCCGAGCTTCAGGCAGGCGTAGATCAGGCTGGTCAGTTCGATGCCGGGCGGCACCAGCAGGTTGACGCGGTCGCCTGCTTTCACGCCGATCCCGGCCAGGCCGCCGGCGAGCAGGTCCACCTGGCCGGCGAGCTCGGCCCAGGACAGCGTCCGCTT
>NZ_JBNHGF010000893.1:0-395 GCF_059091005.1 Arthrobacter sp. Y3223164 | reverse complement strand
GGGCCACGCGGTCCGCGCCGTCGTTCCAGCTGGGCGTTTCGCCGCGCGGCGCCACCGCCCTGCTCAACACCTCCCGGGCCTGGGCGTGGCTTAACGGCCGCGGTTTTGTCACGCCGGACGACGTCAAGGCGATGGCCCTGCCGGCGCTGCGGCACCGGGTGGGACTGCGGCCGGAGGCGCAAATGGACGGCGTGCAGGCCGACGACGTGCTGCAGAGCATCCTGGCCACCGTGCCGGTCCCCCGCTGAGTGACGCCGTGGCGATCACCGGACGTTTCGTCCTGCTGGCCCTGGCGGGCGTCATCCCGCTGATGCTCTTCCCGCGCCCCGTCACGGCCCTGGTGTGCTGCCTGCTGCTGGCCGCGGCGGTCGGCGTGGACCTGTCGCTGGCGCTGT
>NZ_JBNHGF010000892.1:0-395 GCF_059091005.1 Arthrobacter sp. Y3223164 | reverse complement strand
CGGACAACCAGCTGCAGGGCCTGCGGGTGGTGCTGCCGCGCAGCCCTGACCGGGCGGCCGGCATGGCCGCCGAACTGGTCCGCCGCGGCGCGTCCCCCAGCGTCCTGCCGCTGATCGACTTCGAACGGACGGACAAGCCGGACGAACTGGACCAGGCCCTGACCCTGCTGGCGCAGAACAAGGCCGTCTGGCTGGTCATTACCAGCATCACGACGGTGCGGGCGCTGAAGGCGTGCGCCCTGGAGCGTGGCACCAGCCTCGCCGCGCTGGCAGGGGACACGAAGATTGCGGCCGTCGGAAGCCCGAGCGCCAGGGCGCTGGAGGCCGAGGGCCTCACCGTCGACCTGGTGCCACCCGGCAGCATGGACGCCGTCGGCCTGGTCGATGCCTGGCCG
>NZ_JBNHGF010000891.1:0-395 GCF_059091005.1 Arthrobacter sp. Y3223164 | reverse complement strand
GGGCCGGCGCACCTGGCCGCGGCCGTGGGCACGCCGGTCGTGTCCCTGTTTGCGCCGGTGGTTCCGGCGGTCCGCTGGGCACCGTACAAGGTTCCGGTGGAGCTGCTCGGGGACCAGCAGGCGCCCTGCCGGCTCAGCCGGGCGCGCAACTGTCCGGTTCCCGGCCATCCCTGCCTGTCCCAGGTGGCCCCCGAAGAAGTGCTCGAGGCTGTACAGCGGCTGACCCGCGGCGTGACGTACTTGTCCGCCAGGAGAAAGACGAGGAACGCATGAAGATCCTGCTTTGGCATGTCCACGGCGGCTGGACCGACGCTTTTGTCCGCGGCCGCCACGAATACCTGTTGCCCGCGACGGCGGAGGGCGGGCCGTGGGGCCTGGGCCGCGCCGGCCGCGAC
>NZ_JBNHGF010000890.1:0-398 GCF_059091005.1 Arthrobacter sp. Y3223164 | reverse complement strand
AGCCCACGAGGCCGGCCGCCCGGCCGGATGAGCTGCCGGCCGAACGCTCGGCCGGAGCCGGTGCCGGCCCCATGGTGCAGTTCCGCGCCGTCACGAAGACCTACGCCGGACAGGCGGCGGTCCAAGACCTGACGCTGGACATCGACCGCGGCGCGATCACCGTCTTCGTGGGCCCTTCGGGCTGCGGCAAGACCACCTCGCTGCGGATGATCAACCGGATGGTGGAGCCGACCTCCGGGTCCGTTCTCGTGGACGGCCACGACGTCTCCGGCCGGCCCGCAGCGGCCCTGCGCCGGTCCATGGGCTACGTCATGCAAGCTGCCGGGCTGCTGCCGCACCGAACGGTGCTGGACAACATCGCCACCGTGCCGCGGCTGAACGGCGTCCGCCGGGCCGCG
>NZ_JBNHGF010000889.1:0-401 GCF_059091005.1 Arthrobacter sp. Y3223164 | reverse complement strand
CCGCGCAGTCCCACCGGCGCCTGCAGCCAGCCTGCCGAGCCGGCACGGGCCGTCTCCTCGCGATAGTGCACCAGGCGCGAGCGTTCGGCCCAGCCGTCGAGCAGTTCCGAAGCAGGCATGCCGGCCGGGGCGAAAGCGAGCACCAGATGGGCCACGTCTTCCAGCACCACGGGAGCATTGATCAGTTCGGCGGCCCGGGCCACAATCTCCTCCGGCGGGGCGTTCTCCAGGCTGAGCATGGTGAAAACCTCGTGCACCTGGCGCGATCGCTCCAGCTGCGCCAGCTGTCCGGCCACCAGCATGCGGTGCACCACCTCGGTGACCTCCACAAATCGGATGCGGCGGGTCACCAGGATGACCGGCAGGCCGGCGGTGCGGCCGGCCTCGCGCAGTGCGGCGGC
>NZ_JBNHGF010000888.1:0-402 GCF_059091005.1 Arthrobacter sp. Y3223164 | reverse complement strand
GCGCCGTCGTTATTGAAGCCCATCCGGTTGATCACGGCGCGGTCCTCGACCAGCCGGAACAGCCGGGGCTGCGCGTTGCCTGTCCGCGTGCTGGCTAGACTAAGGCCGTGCTCAGAATCGGACTCACCGGAGGCATCGCCGCCGGAAAATCGCTGGCTGCCCGGCGGCTGGCCGAGCTCGGCGCCACCCTCATCGACGCCGATGCCATCGCCCGGGAAGTGGTAGAGCCCGGCACCGACGGACTGCGCGCCGTCGTCGACGCGTTCGGCCCCGGGATCCTCACGGCCGACGGCCGGCTTGACCGTCCGGCGCTCGGTGCCCTGGTCTTCAACGATCCCGCACACCGCGAGCGTCTGAACGGGATCGTGCACCCGCTGGTGCGCGCCACCGCTGCCGCGCGGG
>NZ_JBNHGF010000887.1:0-404 GCF_059091005.1 Arthrobacter sp. Y3223164 | reverse complement strand
TTGCGGCGGTGTTCGTCGGCTGTGAGCGGGACGGCGCCGTCGAACATCTCCGCCGCCGCGCGGCTGCGGGCGTTGCGCCGGGGCTTGATCAGCCACACGGCCGCGCCGATCAGCAGCAGGGCGGCCAGGACCAGGACCAGCGTGCCGAGATTGGGGCTGAAGCCATTGAGTTGGGCGACCAGCCCGGCCAGCCAGTCGAGGATGGCCTGCAGCACCGATTCCAAGACCCCGGGCCGGGCATCCTGGTACTCCTCCTTGGCCAGTTCGCGGACGAGCAGTTCGCGCGCCTCTTCCGGCCCCGGCTCCACCGGGACCTCGAAGGGGACAGCTGCGGAACCCGGTGCCACTGCCGCGATGCCCGGGGCGTGCACGGTCACGTCGGCCAGGGGCCGGCCGGCCCGGGA
>NZ_JBNHGF010000886.1:0-405 GCF_059091005.1 Arthrobacter sp. Y3223164 | reverse complement strand
GTCGCGCAGCTCGGTGCGCAGCTGCGCCAGGTCGGGGGCCGGAACGGGCTCATGACCCTCGAGCCCGGCCAACAGCTGGGGCACGACGGCGGCGCTGTCGCCCACCAGCCCGATGGTCGCCGACACGTTCTTGTTCAGCTGCGTTTCCAGGATGTCCACCCGGACCACGGTGCCGCGCGGCTGCAGCGCGTTGAACCAGAGTTCGGCCTCGCCGATCTTGGAGCCGATCACCAGCAGCACATCGGCGTCCTCGCACAACCGCTGCGCGGGATCGAGGCGGATGTCGGAACCGAGCGCCAGCGGGTGCGACTCGGGAATGGCCCCCTTGCCGTTGAGCGTGGTCAGGACCGGGGCCTGCAGCGCCTCGGCGAGGGCCAGCAGGTCCGTGCCGGCGCGCAGCGAGCC
>NZ_JBNHGF010000885.1:0-408 GCF_059091005.1 Arthrobacter sp. Y3223164 | reverse complement strand
GCCGCGCCTGCCGCGAGCGACTGGGCGAGGTCCCGCCGGGCGCCGGCGTCGATCAGGGCGCGTTCGCCGTTGTGCAGGTGGAGGTTGGCGGCCAGGGACATCGGTCCGCGCATTTGGATCTTGAGTTGGCTGCCGGGGCGGTCTTCGGCGCCGACCACATCGGCCAGCACGTTCAGGTCGGTCCGCAGCGCGGACACGGTCCTGCGGTGATCCTGCCCCGGACGGTCCACCAAGCGCCAGCCGTGCGGCTGCAGATCGATGAACAGCCCCTCCAGCATGCCCGCGGTTCGTGCGGTCGGATCCGACCCGGCGCCTCGGTCCGGCAGCTCGACCAGATGCGGCAGGTTCGGCTCGCCCAGTTCACCGCGGACGATGCGCGCGGCCTCGGCTGGTTCCGTGCCGGGCCAG
>NZ_JBNHGF010000884.1:0-408 GCF_059091005.1 Arthrobacter sp. Y3223164 | reverse complement strand
CGGCGTGCACTCCCGCCGCGCTGGCGATGGCGACGTCCGGTCCGACGACGGCGGCTATCCCGTCAACCCCGGTGGTTTGGGCCTGCACCAGCTGCAGGTTCGCCAGCTTCGGCAGGCCAGCGACGGCCCGGGACATGTCCGGGTACGGCAGCACCACGGCCTCGATCTGTTCGGGCCGCGCGTCCTCGGGGTCGCCGTCGAAATCCCAATAGACGGTGCGGATCCCCGTGGGCAGGGGTTCCAGGGCGGCCATCAGGTCCCGGTCGGGGCAGGCGACGGTGGTGACGGCAGGCGGGGCGGCATTCATGTGACTCCTGGAGCAGAGGCCGGCAGCCCGGCAGCGCGAACGGGCTTCGCCTGGAAGCCTACCCTCCGTCCGCGCGGGCAGAGGCTCATCGCGGCGCCGGG
>NZ_JBNHGF010000883.1:0-408 GCF_059091005.1 Arthrobacter sp. Y3223164 | reverse complement strand
CGTGCCGGATGACGCCGGCGTCGGACGGCGCCGGGGCGCAGCCGTTGTTGATGGGGAGCTTCCGGACCGGGACGCGCGGCTGCCCGGGCACGCCGGGGCTATCGGTCTGCGGACTCATTGCGGACGTAGTCGCTGGTGGTGACGGCGGTGCGGTGATAGTCCTCGGTGTAGGAGCTGGACACGCTCTCGGCCTCCAGCAGATCCTCCAAAACCGTGATGTAGTCCAGGCACTCGGCGCCGAAGATGTTGCGGGTCTCGGCCGATACCGCGCCGTCGGGCCTGACCGTGACGATCAGTTGTTGCTGGTCCATCGCTCTTCCTCCGAGGGGTCGGGTGTTGTCTAAAAGTCCACGGTGCGGCCGCCGCGTACCGGCTGCCCGGCGGCTGCGGCGGGCAGGCCACCGGCAG
>NZ_JBNHGF010000882.1:0-410 GCF_059091005.1 Arthrobacter sp. Y3223164 | reverse complement strand
GCTGGGCCGGCTCCGCGCCTCGATCGGCGAGGGCGAGGAACGTCGGCGCCAGGCGCAGGCCGAATTCGCCGCGCTGGAGTCGCAGGTGGCCGGGGTGGAACAGGGCGAAGAGGGCCTGGACGCCGCGTACGAGGACGCCAGCGACGAGCTCGCCGTCATTGAGGCGGAGCTGGAGCAGCTGCGGGCCGACGAACGCGAGGCCGAACGCGAACGCGACGCCCTCGCCGCGCGCAAGGAGGCGCTGGAAGTCGGGCTGAACCGGCGGGACGGCAGTGAGCTGCTGCTGGCCTCCGGAACCGAGGGCGTGCTGGCCCCGCTGGCGGACCTGATCACGGTGGAGCCCGGCTATGAGGCGGCGATTGCGGCCGCCCTGGGGCCGCTGGCCGAAGCCGTCGCCGTCGCGGACCCCA
>NZ_JBNHGF010000881.1:0-416 GCF_059091005.1 Arthrobacter sp. Y3223164 | reverse complement strand
AAGCCCGGCTCCTTCGCGGGCGGCACCGAAGCCATCCGCGAGGCGGCGGGCCTGGCGGGCATTCCCGTGGAGGGCATGGTGCTGGCCGATGCCAGCGGCCTGTCGATGGAGAACCGGGTCAGTCCTGCCCAGCTGGCCGCGGCGGTCAGGCTGATGGCCTCCTCCGAGGACGCGGACCTGCGGGCCGGGATCGGCTCCCTGCCGGTCGCCGGCCTGACCGGCACCCTGTCCGGGCGCTACCTGGAAAACAACCCCGCCGGCGCCGGGCTGGTCCGGGCCAAGACCGGCACCTTGAACACCGTGACGTCGCTCAGCGGCTATGTGGCCAGCGCCGACGGACGCCTGCTGGTGTTCGCCTTCGTGGCCAACGGCCTGAAAGGCTCGACCGACGCCGCGCGCGTGGCCGCCGACCGGGC
>NZ_JBNHGF010000880.1:0-417 GCF_059091005.1 Arthrobacter sp. Y3223164 | reverse complement strand
GCCGAGAGCCCTCCGCCGAGCGGGTCGTCGTCCACCAAGACCGTGGCCGTTCCCGAGCGGGCAGCCTCCGCGGCCAGCCAGGCGGCCAGGGCAGAGGCCCCTACTCCACCGCTGGCCCCGTGCACGGCAACCACCTTCCCGGCCGTTTCACGCCGCCAGGTCCGGCTCAGGTATTCCGCCAGCCACACCGCACCCTCGGGCAGCACCGCCACCCGCCCGGCCCCCGTGGAGGCCGCCAGATCCCAGAGGGCCGGTGCCTCGTCGATGAATCCGACCACGATGATGTCCCCGTTGGTCCGCTGCACCCGGTGATGCCCGGCGGTGCCCAGCAGCATCGGGGCGGCCCCACGAGCGGCATCATCCGGGGCCCCCTGCAATCCGTCGGGGCGTCCGTCGGGGCGAAGTGCCAGCCCGGCC
>NZ_JBNHGF010000879.1:0-417 GCF_059091005.1 Arthrobacter sp. Y3223164 | reverse complement strand
GCGGGACCTGGCGACCCAGCAGGCCGCGGCCAGCGTGGGACAGGGCCTGCTGATGGCCCGCTACACCCAGGCCTTCGGCGCCCGCGGCATCACCGTCAGCCAGGTGCTCCTGACCGCCGAGGACCTGATGCGGCGCCAGCACTACGCCAACGCCTACCGCGCGCTGCACCGGTTGCTGCACCTCGGCGTCGTCCCCGTGGTAAACGAGAACGACACCGTAGCCACCCACGAAATCCGCTTCGGCGACAACGACCGGCTGGCCGCCCTGGTGGCCCACCTGGTCAAGGCCGACGCGCTGGTGCTGCTCTCGGACGTGGACGCGCTTTACGACGGCCCGCCCAAGGACGGCGCGCGGCGGATCCCGCTGGTGGCCCGGCCCCAGGACCTGGACGGCGTGAACATCGGCCGCACCGGCGC
>NZ_JBNHGF010000878.1:0-418 GCF_059091005.1 Arthrobacter sp. Y3223164 | reverse complement strand
AGGCGCTGGCCCGCGGCTGCGCGGACCTGCCGGCGGAATGCCTGCCGGATTTTGAGGCCGCGGTGCTGCCCGGCGCCGGGGACGTCACATTGGATACCGTGCGGTCCCGTGCCCGGCGGATGCGGGACCGGCTGCACCCGGAATCCCTGGAGCAGCGGCACCGGCGGGCGAACGAGTCCCGGGACGTGCAACTGACCGACCAGGACGACGGGATGGCCGAGTTGTGGATCCGGACCAGCGCGGACAAGGCGCATCTGGTCTTCGACCGGATCCAGGCCACAGCCCGCTCCCTCCAAGGCCCCGGCGAGGCCAGGACCCTGCCCCAACTGCGCGCCGACGTGTTCTCTGACCTCATGCTGACCGGCCGCACCTGCCCGGCCGGCGGGGCGGCCACGACGACGACGGACGACACGACACC
>NZ_JBNHGF010000877.1:0-419 GCF_059091005.1 Arthrobacter sp. Y3223164 | reverse complement strand
CGCGACGCCTGGCGGCCGGTGCCGGGCACGCCGGTTCCCTTGAACCTGCGCCCCCGGCACCCTGCCGGCAAGGATTTTCGCCCGTTGACGAGGCCCCGCTGCCCAGCGGGGGGACCGGTCAGTGGAAGAAGTGGCGTGCCCCGGTGAAGTACATGGTGATGCCGGCGGCGTTGGCCGCTGCCACCACTTCTTCGTCCCGGACCGAACCGCCGGGCTGCACTACGGCACGGATGCCGGCATCGAGGAGGATCTGCAGGCCGTCGGCGAACGGGAAGAACGCGTCCGATGCCGCCACGGCACCGCGGGCGCGCTCGGGCGCTCCGGAGCCTTGCACATTGGCCGCTCCCCCGGCAGCGTCGGCCCCGCCGTCGACCGCCACGCCGAGCGTATTGGCCCGCTCGACGGCCAGGCGGCAGGAA
>NZ_JBNHGF010000876.1:0-420 GCF_059091005.1 Arthrobacter sp. Y3223164 | reverse complement strand
GTTGGCCGGTGTCGCCGCCCGTTCCGGACGCCGGCGGGCGCTGGTCACCGGTCTGCTGCTGGCCCTGCTGGGTTCGGCGTTGATGGCGCTGGCCCCGGTCACCGGATCCTTTGCGGTGCTGCTGGCCGGCTCCGCCCTCTTGGGGGTCGGCAACGCAGCCAACCTGCAGGCCCGTTTCGCGGCGGTGGACCTGGCCGTGCCACAGCATCGCGGCCGGGACCTGGCCTTCGTGGTCTGGTCCATCACGGTCGGTGCCGTGGCCGGCCCCAACCTGATCCGCCCGGGCGCCGAATTGGGCGCTGCGCTCGGGTTGCCCGAATCCTCCGGACCATTCCTGTTCTCGATGGCGGGCATGGCCATCGGCGCCGTGCTGCTGCTGGTGGGCCTGCGGCCGGACCCGTTGGGCTATGCGCGCGCCCG
>NZ_JBNHGF010000875.1:0-420 GCF_059091005.1 Arthrobacter sp. Y3223164 | reverse complement strand
CTCGCGGCCGCCTTGGCCGCCATGCTGCTGTGGCTTTCGGCCGCGCTGACGCTGGCGCGCCCGGCCGCGGCCCACGACGAACTGATCGGATCCACCCCGGAAAACGGCGCCGTCCTCGACGTCCAGCCCGAGAGCATCGTGCTGGAATTCAGTGCGAATGTGATGGATATCGGCACCACCACCCAGGTCCTGGACAGCGCCGGCACCGACTGGGCCGCCGGAGCACCCGTGCTCGGCGGCCGTGAGGTCACCATTCCCCTGCAGGACGGGATGCCCGACGGCGACTACCAGCTGGGCTGGCGGGTCGTCTCCAGCGACGGCCATCCGATCGAAGGAACCACAAAATTCTCCCTTGCGGCCGGCGGCACCGCCTCGGCCCCGGCATCCGCATCCGCGGCCGGCGGCACCGCCGAGGCAGCC
>NZ_JBNHGF010000874.1:0-421 GCF_059091005.1 Arthrobacter sp. Y3223164 | reverse complement strand
GGGTTCGGCGGGCGTCACCGAGGCGACGGCCGCGGAGACCCTGGTGCTGCCGTACAACGACATCGCCGCCGTCGAGGAAGTGTTCGCCGGCCGCGGCAGCCAGATCGCCGCCGTCATCACCGAAGCGGCCCCCGCGAACATGGGCGTGGTCACCCCCGCCGACGGCTTCAACGCGGCCCTGTCCCGCATCACCCGGGAGCACGGGGCGCTGCTGATCCTGGACGAGGTGCTGACCGGCTTCCGCACCGGCTACGCCGGCTACTGGGGCCTGACCGGGGGAGCCGACGGGGCAGCCGATCCGTTCGTGCCCGACCTGTTGACCTTCGGCAAGGTCATCGGCGGCGGCATGCCGGTGGCGGCCCTGGGCGGCCGCGCCGACGTGATGGATTACCTGGCGCCGTCCGGTCCCGTCTACCAGGCC
>NZ_JBNHGF010000873.1:0-421 GCF_059091005.1 Arthrobacter sp. Y3223164 | reverse complement strand
GGCGCTGTCGCTGGTGGCCGGGGCGAAGACCCCCGGGGAGGGTGACGGGTGGCAGCAGGACGCCCGGCAACGGCTTGCCATCGCCGAGGACCTGGCCGCCGGCGCGGCCTGACCGGACCCTTCACTCAGGCGTCGGCGACGAGGCGGTAGCCCATGCCGCGCACGGTGGCGAACTTCTCCGCCCCGAGCTTGTTGCGCAGGTAGCGGACGTACACGTCCACCACGTTGGAGCCGGGGTCGAAGTCGTATCCCCAGACCCGCGAGAGCAGCTGCTCGCGGCTGAGCACCTGGCCCGGATTCCGCAGGAAGGCCTCGGCGAGGGCGAACTCCCGGGCGGAGAGATCCACCTCCCGGCCGCCGACGCTGGCCCGCCGGGTCCGCAGGTCCAGGCTCAGCGTGCCGCTGCCGAGGACGGCCAGGT
>NZ_JBNHGF010000872.1:0-424 GCF_059091005.1 Arthrobacter sp. Y3223164 | reverse complement strand
GGCTGCCGCTGGGGCCGCTGCGCCCGGTGCTGCGCCTGCTCGAGGGCCCGGCGGGCGTAGGGGCCGCGGTGTTCGCGGCACCGCTCTCCGCCTACACCGCGGTTCTCTTGTCGGACACGGCGAACCCGACCTGGAATGCCGGGCGTGACAACCTGCCCTTCGTTTTCGTCAGTTCTGCCAGCCTCGCCGCGGCCGGTCTTGCCATGATCACGACCCCGGTCCGCGAAGCCGGGCCCGCCCGGGCGCTCGCGGTCCTGGGCGTCGCCGGTGAGGTCATCGCCACCCGGGCACTGGAACGCGGCATGGACCCGGTGGCCGCAGAACCCCTCCACGAGGGTGCCCCCGGGCAAATGCTCAAGTGGAGCGAGCGGCTGGCCGTCGCCGCCGGCGTGGGGGTGCTCGCCGTCGGCAGGCACAGGCCGGC
>NZ_JBNHGF010000871.1:0-425 GCF_059091005.1 Arthrobacter sp. Y3223164 | reverse complement strand
CCGTCGTCGGGCTGTCCCGTGAGCTGGGCGGCAGGTATCCGGCCCAACTCTCCGGCGGCCAGCAGCAGCGCGTCGGAGTGGCGCGGGCGCTCGCGGCCGACCCGCCGATCCTGCTCATGGACGAGCCGTTCAGTGCGGTGGATCCGGTGGTCCGTGCCGAGCTGCAGCAGGAACTGCTGCGGCTGCAACAGCAGCTGGCGAAAACCATCGTCTTCGTCACGCACGATATCGACGAAGCGGCCCTCCTCGGGGACAAGCTGGCCGTCTTCGCCACCGGGGGCCGGCTGGCCCAGTTCGCCCCGCCCGAGGAGGTCCTGCGGGCGCCGGTGGACGATTTCGTCGCCGGTTTCGTCGGCCGGGACCGCGGCTTCCGCTCGCTGTCCTTCAACAGCGCGCACGGGCTGCCGCTGCTGCCTGCCCGCACC
>NZ_JBNHGF010000870.1:0-425 GCF_059091005.1 Arthrobacter sp. Y3223164 | reverse complement strand
CCGCAGTGGACCTGGCCGAGCCGCTGCGCCGGCTGCTGCCCTGGCCGGAAGCGGCGAGGTTCGATGAGCTCGTGCCGGAGCGGCTGGAGGTTCCCAGCGGCTCACGGGTGCGGATCGACTACCCGGAACGGGACGGGGGAGAGCGCCCGGTAGTGGCGGTCAAACTGCAGGAGTGCTTCGGTTGGGCGGACACGCCCCGGCTGGTGGGCGGTCAGGTCCCCGTGCTGTTCCACCTGCTCTCGCCCGCG
This sequence comes from Arthrobacter sp. Y3223164, assembly GCF_059091005.1. NCBI lineage: Bacteria > Bacillati > Actinomycetota > Actinomycetes > Micrococcales > Micrococcaceae > Arthrobacter > Arthrobacter sp. Y3223164. The sequence goes on along the minus strand of NZ_JBNHGF010000870.1, from coordinate 177 downwards.
GGCAGGCCGCTGGCCGTCACCGATGACCTGGCGTCTTTCTGGTCCGGTCCCTACGCGCAGGTCCGCGCCGAGATGCGCGGCCGCTACCCGAAGCACCCGTGGCCGGAGGATCCGTGGACCGCGCCGGCCACCGCGCGGACCAAGCACCGGAGGTAACGGCCGGATAGTGCCGCCCGG
>NZ_JBNHGF010000869.1:0-428 GCF_059091005.1 Arthrobacter sp. Y3223164 | reverse complement strand
GGGACGCCGCCCGGCCCCGGCGTGCACGGCATGGCCGGCTACCGCGCCGCCGAGCTGGCCCTGCGGGAGCAATTCGGTCTCGCTGTGCCGTCCCTGAGGCCGTAAGCCATGGATCAGCGGGTGGTGCCGGTGGAAGATGGTCACATGGATCCTGTCGCGGCCCTGAACGAAATCGCCTTCTGGCTGGAGCGTGAACTCGCGCCCACGTACAAAGTGCAGGCGTTCCGGCGGGCGGCCGCCGTCGCCGGCGGGCTGGAGCCCGCCGAACTGGCCGAGCGGGCGCGCACCGGCCGGCTGAAGAGCATGAAGGGGATCGGTGCCAGCACCTTCGTGGTGATCCAGCAGGCGGTCGACGGCGAGGTCCCGGACTATCTGGCGAAGGTGCGGGAGCGCGCCGCCGCGCCCCTGGCCGAGGGCGGCCGCGAGCT
>NZ_JBNHGF010000868.1:0-428 GCF_059091005.1 Arthrobacter sp. Y3223164 | reverse complement strand
CAAAAGCGCTTGCCGTTGCGCCGCCGGTGCTGCCGGCCGCGGTGGCCCTGGCCGCGGCTTCCACGGCGGGGGCAGGCTGGGCGAGCTGGGTCAGCGTGGACTGGATCTGCTGGATCCGCCCGAGGGTATCGGTCATGCTCATCGTCCGTCGCCGCCCCGGGCTCCGGTGGACAGCTCGTCAAGCACCAGCTGCTCGCGCCGCAGCTCTTCGAACGCCTCGGCCGCGAGGTGCCGGGTCTCGAGCTTCTCCAGGCCCACGGACTGCTTGCGCACGGCGAGGAACTCCTGCTGGGCCTGCTGCGCCTCGTTCTGCCGGGCCCGGTCCAGGTTCTCCAGGTCGGCCAGCATGCTGCGCGAGGCGGAGCGGGCCGCGGCCACCGCGTGCAGCGTGGCCGCATCGGAGACTTCGCTGATGATCTCGCCCAACT
>NZ_JBNHGF010000867.1:0-431 GCF_059091005.1 Arthrobacter sp. Y3223164 | reverse complement strand
GGCAGGGCAACCACGCCGGCGACATCCGCGAGCCGCTGCCCCAGCTCGGCCGCCTCGCGCCGTCCGGCGGTCAGGAAAGCTACCGTCGGCCCGGACCCGGATACCAAGCCCGCCAGCGCGCCTTCGGCCTCGCCCAGTTCAAGGATATCGGCCAGTTCGGGGGCCAGCTCGATGGCGGCCTCCTGCAGGTCGTTATGCAGGCAGCCGGCCAACTGGTGGACGTCGCCGGACTGCATTGCCTGCAGGATCGCCGGGTCCACCTGCTCGGGTTCGACCGGGACGTGGCCGCGGCGGGCGCGCAGGTCGTCGGCCACCGCGTAGACCTTGGGCGTGGACAAACCGAACGAGGCGGGCACCAGGACCCAGTGCATTTCGCTGCGCGCCAGCGCCGGCGTCAGCCGGTCGCCGACGCCCAGGCCGACGGTCACTCC
>NZ_JBNHGF010000866.1:0-431 GCF_059091005.1 Arthrobacter sp. Y3223164 | reverse complement strand
AACACGCTTTGGCCCCGGAGCGCGCGGCCCGCGAGGGCGTCCGCCTGGTCGCCGAACGCCTGGCCGCCTATCCGGACGCCGAAGACATTTACCGGCGCCTGTACGCCGGCTCCGGCCGCAGCGTCTGGCTGGACAGTTCAAATACCCGTGAATCCGCCGACCGGAACCGGATCAGCGTCCTGGCCGACGATGGCGGAGCCTTCGGCGCCTGGGCCGAACACCGCAACGGCACCACCGTGGTCGGCCAGGGCAACGCCACCGCCCGGATCCGTGGCGGTTTCTTCCGCTGGCTGGACACCGTGTGGGGACGCCGCACCGTCACCCTGCCGGCCGGGGTCCCCGGGAACTTCGCCCTGGGCTGGCTGGGCTACCTGGGCTACGGGCTCAAGCGCGAGACCGGGGGCTCGGACGCCGGTGCCGAGGTGCCGGAC
>NZ_JBNHGF010000865.1:0-432 GCF_059091005.1 Arthrobacter sp. Y3223164 | reverse complement strand
CCGGACGCCGAGCGCCTCACTCCCCCGCGGGTGAGCACCACCGACTGGCCCCGCGAAGACCAGCAGGGTCCCGCCGCCCCCGCCGCCAACAACCCCCCAACTTCAGGCCAGCCTGCCCAACAGCACGACGGCGGAGCTCCCGCTGGCTCCGGGGGTACGGCACCTGTGACGGCGGCATCCTCCGGATCTCCGGATGGGAACGGCGCCGCGGCCGCAGCCGAGGCCCAGGCGTCTTCCGCCCAGCCGCCTTCGGCTCCGGCATCCGCCAACGATTCCAGCCGTCCGACCGTCCCGTCGTCGGTGTTCGGGAATCCGCGAGACGGCGGCAGGCAGGACGCCGGTGTGCAGGTCCCCTCCGATGCGGCCGGCCAGCAGAACGCTGCTGCCGGCTCCTCCGGCGAAAGCGCGGCCGACTGGGGTGGCACCTGGGGC
>NZ_JBNHGF010000864.1:0-432 GCF_059091005.1 Arthrobacter sp. Y3223164 | reverse complement strand
TCCAACCCGGCGCATGTGACGGGCAGCGGGGGCAGGTTCAGCATTCCCGCAGGTGAGGCTTCGGCCCAGCTGGTTTTTCAGTACGCGCGCAATGGCGCCGGGCCCAATATGTACATCATGACCAATTCCGTGGATGTTAACGGCGCACTTGATGTCGGGACGGTCACCCTGCCGCCTCTGGGTTCGGCCACCATCAAAGTCGTCGATAGCAAGGGCGTGCCCGTTAAGGGGGCCTCGGTGACGGCCAACCACGGCATGGGTCTTCAGCTGAAAGCCCCTGGCGCGATGCGGGCACTTCCCTCAACGAGCGGTTGACGGCAGCCCATGCGGGCTGGAGCCCCCACGCCATCACCGATGCCGCTGGCGAAGTGCATCTGCAGACCCCACGGTTCACGAACGGTCTTCCCGCGATGCACATCCAGTACAAGGACC
>NZ_JBNHGF010000863.1:0-433 GCF_059091005.1 Arthrobacter sp. Y3223164 | reverse complement strand
AAGCCCGCACCGGACGGGGCGGCCGGGGGCACGGAAGCCTGCCGGGGCGGGCCTGCCGGGACGTGCCCGGTGGCGGTATTCTCCCGGGCGAACAGGTCCCTGCGCGACATCGGTTCCATGGAATCGGTTCCAACCTGTCTCAGTCGAAGGTGGTCAGCAGCGAGGCGAAGACGCCGAACAAGCCGATGACCAGCGGGACGGCGGCCAGGATGGCCAGCGTCTCCAACCGGTTGGCCAGCAGGCGCAGTTTCGCGGCGGAATGGTCGGCCAGCGTGACGGTCAGCGAGATCACCACGGCGATGGCCAGCACCAGCAGGCCGGCCGCCACGAACCAGCCGTGCCCCGGAGAGAAGGCCAGCACCGAGCGCGCCAGGGCCAGCGTGCCGACGGCGGCCGCCAGGTACAGCGCGATCCGGTCGGTGGCCAGCGGAAA
>NZ_JBNHGF010000862.1:0-434 GCF_059091005.1 Arthrobacter sp. Y3223164 | reverse complement strand
CGCTCGCGGTGCCCCACGGTGGCGGACGGAAGCGCGTTGGTCCAGCGCACCACCTTCGAGCCCACCACGTCGTCGTCGCCCACGGCCACCCCCAGCAGGAAGCTGGCATCGGCCAGCGCCTGGCGGTAGAGCCTGTCGTCGGCCCAGCCGGTGAAGTCCTCGGCGCCCCGCTGCCCCACCGCGCGCCCGTAGGACAGCCGCAGCACGTGGCTTCCCGGGCCGGCTTCGTCCGCCAGCCACGGCCATTTGGCGGTGGCATGGGTGAGTGCCTTGGCCTTGACGTTGCGCACCGACGGCGCCACCAGCATGCCGGTGCCCCGCGGCATGGCGTCGAGGTCGGGCAGGTCCACCACCAGGGTCACCAGCGAGACGGCGGGTCCGGTTTCGGGTTCCAGTCCGGCCAGCCCGGGGACGGCGCCGGAGAGCAGCCGGAC
>NZ_JBNHGF010000861.1:0-435 GCF_059091005.1 Arthrobacter sp. Y3223164 | reverse complement strand
GGCGCAGCGGCCCCAGCGGCAGCCGGGAGCCGGTCAGGCGGTCGATTTCGGACGCCGCGGAAATCCCGGCACCGGCGCTGAAGGCGGCGAGGATCCAGGAGCCCAGGCTCATGGGCGAGGTGGGCTTGATGGTGCGCAGCATGTTGAGGAACCGCTCGGGCCGGCCCAGGTCTTCGATCAGCGCCACGGCACCGAACCCGACTGCCGTGAGGGCGGACAGGCGGCTGTTGCGGCACAGCGCACGCCGGCCCGTCAATTGCCCGCCGAGTCCGAGCAGCGCCGAGCCGCCGGCCACGCCGCCCAGGAAGAGGTAGAGGGCTATCGGGTCTCCCCACGGCGGCGGCTTGACCACCGGCCGGCCGTAGTAGGAGGCGAACCGTGCCTCCGGCACCACCGGCATTTCGCCCGAGCCGTCTCCGGTCCCGGCGCGGCGCC
>NZ_JBNHGF010000860.1:0-435 GCF_059091005.1 Arthrobacter sp. Y3223164 | reverse complement strand
AGGCCAGCTGCCGCTCGGCGGGCGTTGCCGCCCTATCCACCGCGATGGTCAGCAACCGGCGCGCGGTGTTCAGCCGCAGCCGTTCGGGGCCGCTGAAGTGCTGGTCCTGAATGCGGCGGGCCTCGCGTTCGGCGATGTCGAAGGCGACCTCGTAGGCCCGCACGGCCTCGCGGTATTCGCGCAGCCGCTCATCGGTGGCAACTTCCGCAGCGGTGACCGGCCGGAGCCCGTCGGCGGTCCGCTTGGCGCGCAGGAACGCCACCGTGAGCGGCTCGCGGACATCGGACATCATGGGAAAATCGATCAGCTTGGCCACGTCCAGCTCATAGTCCAGCCAGCGCGCGTTCACCGCATCATGGTCGGCCATTACCGCCGCGGTGTCGCGGAGCCGCTGCTGTTCGGCGGCTGCGGCGGCACGCAGCCGGTCGGCCTCGC
>NZ_JBNHGF010000859.1:0-437 GCF_059091005.1 Arthrobacter sp. Y3223164 | reverse complement strand
CAGGACGGCGGCGCGCTGTTCCCCGTTCACGGCCAGGAGCACGGAGACAACGCTGTCGCCGGCCTGGGGGGCGCCGCCCGCGAAGGCACCGAGCAGCGAACGGTCGGTGAGCTGCTGCTGCAGGGCGGCCACGCCCGCTTCGTCCAGCGGCCACGGCCACCACAGCTGTCCTGACGCCGGTTCCCAGGCTGATTCATTCATAGCTCCACGCTAGCAACCTCTGATGAGTCCGGCAGTGTTGCCCCGGCCAGGAAGGCCGCCAGCAGGGCATGGCCCCGGTCCGTGTCCTGCGGGCGGTGGTGCCCGCCGGCGTGGCGGTGGACGGCGCCGGTGGCGGCCAGGTATTCGGCCACTTCCTCGTACAGCGGTTCCCAGCCGCCGGTGACCACCAGGGTGGGCAGGCCCGGGACGATGTGCAGCGGCGCCTGCCAGGGCGG
>NZ_JBNHGF010000858.1:0-439 GCF_059091005.1 Arthrobacter sp. Y3223164 | reverse complement strand
GAGGCCGCCGTGCCGGCCTGGCAGCCGGACGTATCCGCCGACCTGTTCCAGCCCGGCCTCCCGGACGGCCGCGTCGAGAACCGCGTTTCCTGCCGGTCCGAGCAGGTCAACGGCGGCTCCGCGGGAGAGGCCGGCCGCCAGCGGGTCCCGCTCCCCCAGTTCCAGCACTGCGGCCCGAAGCCGCCGCCGCCAGTCGTCGAAGACGGTTGCGTGCACCCACCACTCGCCGAACGCCCGGACGTCGCTGGGGACCTTGTTGGGCGCCGAGACGCCCATCCGGCGGAGGTGTTCACTGCGGACGGCACCACGGCGGGCCACCTCGATGAGCGCGTCGCCGGCGGGAGGCATCGCCGTCAGGCTTTCGGCGCGCCTGGCGCTGTCCCCGCGGCGGTCGAGCGCGGGCGGGTCGACGTCGAGGACTTGGACTCCGGCCAGCACA
>NZ_JBNHGF010000857.1:0-441 GCF_059091005.1 Arthrobacter sp. Y3223164 | reverse complement strand
GGGCCCGCGGGCTGCTGCTGGACACCGACGTCGTGGTTGAGCTCAGGCGCGAAAGCCCGGACCCCGCCGTCGTCGACTTCCTGCGGCGGCGCCGCCGCTCCCGGGTCTACATCTCCGCCTTGACCCTGGGGGAGCTGCGGGCGCTGAGCACCCAGGACTCCGCGCTGACCGGGCAGGCCGACGCGTGGCTGGTCGAGCTGACCGCGCGGTTCTCGGCCTTTATCCTGCCGGTTGACCAGCAGGTGGCCGAGGCCTGGGCGCCGCTGGCCATTCAAGACGTGCCGGCCGTCGAGTCGCTGATCGCCGCGACCGCCTCCAGGCACTGCCTGACCGTGGTGTCCGGCAACGCCGAGGCCTATCGGCGGCTTGCGGTTGAAGCCTGCGACCCTTGGGTGCCGGCCCGGCGCTAGGGCCTGCAGCGTCCACGGGCGGGAGCAGCAC
>NZ_JBNHGF010000856.1:0-441 GCF_059091005.1 Arthrobacter sp. Y3223164 | reverse complement strand
CCGCAGCGCCGGCAGCCGGCGCGCCCAGCCGTCCACGTATCCGGGCGTGTACAGGCCCGCGTCTTCGTTCAGCAGGCCGCGCGGGGCCCGCAGCAGCACCGCCGGGACAGCGAGTGATTCCAGCGCGTCCATCAGGACGGCGCCGCTGTTCAGGTCGGCGGTGTCGCGGGCCATCGCCTCGTAATTCGTCGCCGGCCGCAACAGCGGCGGCTCACCGGCGAGGTCGTAGTCCACGTAGTCCTCCACCAGCGCGTTCCAATGCTCGGCGAACGCCGGGTGCACCCGCCAGAAGTCCCGGTACGCCTCCCGGGTGGGGAACGTCGCGGCCAGCCGTTCGGCGGCCGGGCCGAGCACCGACTGGATGACCTCCTCGTCGCTGAGCCCCGCCGGCACCTGCAGCGGCAGGCCGCCGTCGACGAGCACCAGGGACTCCACCAGCCG
>NZ_JBNHGF010000855.1:0-443 GCF_059091005.1 Arthrobacter sp. Y3223164 | reverse complement strand
GTGCGGTCGTCGACCGGAAGGCCGTGCCGCTCGTGGCCGGCGCGCGGGAGGCGCTGCGGGACGGCTACATCTCCGGCGGCACCCGGCGCAACCTCGAATGGGTCCGCCCGCACCTGCGGCCGGGGGCAGGCATCACGGAGGATGACCTGCTGCTGCTGGCCGACGCGCAGACTTCCGGCGGATTGCTCGTGGTCGGGGAACTGCCCGGGCACCCGGTGGTGGGGCAGACCGTTCCGGGACCCGGGATCGAGGTGCGCTAGACCCGCGGCCGGCCGGCTTAGCCGGCGGTCGTGATCGAATCGTGGACGGTGCCCGCGCGTCGTCGGGCCGCGAGCCGGTTCTTCTGCGGCTCGATCGTGTAGCGGGGATCCTCCGCCGAGCGGATGCCGGCGCGCAGAATGCCGAACCGCGTCAGCGCCGAGGCGGCCAGCAGCGCCGTGCCG
>NZ_JBNHGF010000854.1:0-443 GCF_059091005.1 Arthrobacter sp. Y3223164 | reverse complement strand
CCGAGGCCGACGACGAGCGGCTCGCCGCCGCCGTGCGCTCGGCGCTGGCGCATATCGACGACCAGCAGCGAACCACGGGCTCCTGACATGTTCGTGGTGGCCACCGCGGGACACGTCGATCACGGCAAAAGCACCCTCGTGCGCGCGCTCACCGGAATGGAGCCCGACCGCTGGGCCGAGGAACGGCGCCGCGGCCTGACCATCGACCTGGGTTTTGCCTGGACCGTGCTCCCGTCGGGCAGGGACGTGGCGCTCGTGGACGTGCCCGGGCACGAGAAGTTCCTGGGCAATATGCTGGCCGGGCTCGGCCCCGTTCCCGCCGTATGTTTCGTCGTCGCCGCGGACGAAGGCTGGCAGGCCCAATCCAGCGACCACCGGGACGCCGTCGCGGCGCTGGGCATCACCCACGGGCTGGTGGTGCTGACCCGCAGCGACCGCGCCCC
>NZ_JBNHGF010000853.1:0-453 GCF_059091005.1 Arthrobacter sp. Y3223164 | reverse complement strand
AGCAACGCCGCCAAGTCCTTCGCCGCGGCGCTGTTGTGCGACCACGCGGATCCGGCCGAACGCGGCTGCGGGGCCTGCCATGCCTGCCGCACGGTGCTGGCCGGTTCCAATGCCGATGCCACCCTGGTGGCCACCGAGAACGTGACGTTCTCCATTCAGGAGATGCGCGAACTGGTCGGCAAGGCGCAGGACAAGCCGTCCTCGGGGCGCTGGCGCGTGATCATCATCGAGGACGCGGATCGGATGACCGAGCGCACCACCAATGTGCTGCTCAAGGCCATCGAGGAACCGCCCCCGCGGACCATCTGGATCCTGTGCACGCCCAGCCCTGCGGACGTCCTGGTGACCATCCGCTCGCGCTGCCGCCCGGTCAGCCTGCGCATTCCGCCGCCCGACGACGTCGCCGCCCTCCTGGTCCGCCGGGACGGCGCGGATCCCGAGCTGGCCGGCTTC
>NZ_JBNHGF010000852.1:0-455 GCF_059091005.1 Arthrobacter sp. Y3223164 | reverse complement strand
GACCAGGCTGGGTCGGGCCACGGCGCAGGAGCGGCTGACCGAGGCCGCCGCGCTGCTGGCCGAGCAGCTGCCGGAACCGCTGGACCAATTCATGCTGCAGGCGGACCTGACGGCCGTTGCTCCCGGGTATCTGGCCCCAAATATCGCCGCCGAACTGTCCCTGCTGTCCGACGCCGAAGGCCAGGGCCCGGCGGCCATCTACCGGTTCTCGGCCGACAGCATCCGGCGCGCCCTGGACACCGGCCGGGACGCGGCCCGAATCCTCGGCTTCCTGGCCCGGCATTCGGCCACCGGCGTGCCGCAGCCGTTGGGGTACCTGGTGGAGGACACAGCTTCCCGGCACGGTGCCCTGCGGGTGGGATCGGCCGCGAGTTTCCTGCGCAGCGACGACGAAGATGCCCTGACGGACCTGCTCGCCGACCCGCGCGCCGCCCGCCTGGGCCTGCGCCGGCTAG
>NZ_JBNHGF010000851.1:0-459 GCF_059091005.1 Arthrobacter sp. Y3223164 | reverse complement strand
CGCGCCCAGGCGGCCCGTGCCCAACGCGACCTGGAACGCGGGAACGCTCGCCCAGAACATCGCGGCCCAGAAGCGCAGGCCGCGCCGCTGTGTGAAGGCCCCGGCAGCGAACCATGCGCCGGCGGCGGCCAACGGCATGGCCAGCAGCACCAGCGTCAGGACGGCGGCGGAACCGTTCCCCAAACCCAGCACGGCCAGGACCGCCAGCACGTAGCCAAAGGGGTCGCCGTGCCCGGGGACGCCGGAGCCAAGCGAGATCCACCAACTCGAAGCGTTGTGCCAGATTTCGGCGACGGTGGCCGAGACCGGCAGCAGTCCGCCGCCCACCAGCGCCGGCGCCCCGAAGAAGTCAAACATGCCCACCGTGGAGACGAGGGCCAGCACGACGGCGGCGGCCACCAGGCCTGTACCCACCCAGGTCCGGGCGGGCGCGGCGAGGGCGGCGAAGTCGTCCGATCC
>NZ_JBNHGF010000850.1:0-460 GCF_059091005.1 Arthrobacter sp. Y3223164 | reverse complement strand
GTCGCCGGCAGCGCGATCACCGCGCAGGCCGCGGCCCGGCCGATCCGGTCGGCGCGTCCGCTCACGCCGGTGGTGACGTGCAGCGCGAACGCCGTGTTGTCGTAGGCGATGTCCGCGGAGATGCCGAAGGACAGCAGGAAGGCGATCATCGGGCCCAGCCACAGCATGAAGGTGAAGTCGCCGGTCTGCGAGAGTCCGAAGAAGACCGCCACCGGAATGAGCGGAATGGAGACCAGCGACGCCCCGTAGCGGGGATCCTTGAACCAGTAGATGAGCGCACGCGCCGCCACGGCTCCGGCAGGGGTTCCGGGCATCCGGGAGAACCAGCCCAGCCTGCCGCCGGCCTTCCGGGACACGGCGTTGTACGGCGGCGTGACCAGCGCACGGGCCAGGCTGAGCTTCCAGAGCCAGGCCAGCACGGCCAGGAAGGCCACCGCGATGAGCAGCCGGGCGCCGGCCG
>NZ_JBNHGF010000849.1:0-461 GCF_059091005.1 Arthrobacter sp. Y3223164 | reverse complement strand
CGGGACGGCGAAGCCGCTTTCACCGCCGTGCCCGAAGCGCGCCGGCTGACGTTCGCGGACGCCGACCATGACTGCCCGGCTTTCAGCCCGGACGGCCGCACGCTCTACTTCACCGCCGCCCTCCACGAGGGAGCCGACGAGGACCTGCGCCGGGACGTGTACGCGCTGGAGCCCGACGCTGCCGGCGGCAGCCCGTGGCTGATGTCCAACCTTTCCGGCCCGCTCCTGGCCGCCGCGTCGCCGCAGCCCAGCGCCGACGGCCGTTGGCTGTTCTACCTCGGCAGCCTCATCGGCGGCGGGAGGGACTTCGTCGCGCAGAATGCCGCGCTGTACGCGGCTCCGGTCTCCGCCCCCCACGAGGTGCGCCGCCTGACCGATCCGGAGGGGACGGACCTGGGCGAAGGCACGCTGGTGGCGGCCGGCCCGGATGCGGTGCTGGCCCTGAACCGGCAGCGCGGCGC
>NZ_JBNHGF010000848.1:0-462 GCF_059091005.1 Arthrobacter sp. Y3223164 | reverse complement strand
GGCCGAAGCCGTGACCGGCGGCCTGGCGGCGGAGGCCGTGCTGGCCCGCCGCGATTCCTTCACCTCCGGCTGGGACGACGCCTCGCAGGTGGAGTGGGTGAAGGGCGCCGGCATCGAACTGGTCCGAGGCACCGCCCGGCTTAGCGGTCCGCGCGAAGTAACGGCAACGGACGACGACGGGACCTTGACCCGCATCACCGCACGCCACGCCGTCGTGCTGGCCACTGGTTCCTCCCCGAACGTGCCGCCGCTTCCCGGGTTGGACGGCGTCGATTTCTGGGGAACCCGCGAAGCCACCGCTGCGCAGAAGGTTCCGGAGAGCCTGCTGGTGCTGGGCGGCGGCGTCTCCGGCTGCGAGCTCGCGCAGGCGTATGCCCGGTTGGGCACCGACGTCACCTTGGTGGCACGCGGAGACCTGCTGGCGAGCGTCCCCGAACCCGCGCGGCGGCTGGTGGAAGCCGG
>NZ_JBNHGF010000847.1:0-463 GCF_059091005.1 Arthrobacter sp. Y3223164 | reverse complement strand
GCCGAGGACGCGGCGGCGCGCGCAGTTGCGGATCCGCTCGCATCGGCGGTCACGGGGATGCCGACGGCCTCACCGTCTGCCGCCCCCGGCGACAGGGAATCGTCCGGTTCAAGGTCCTCGGCCCGCTGCGTGCTGATCGGGCTGGCGTCGGTGTCCCGTCCCGACGCGATCGTCGCGGTGCCGGTGCCGGTGCCGTGTTCCGGCGAGTTCATGGCGTGGGCGGCCGCGGCGGCGCCTGCCACTCCGGCCGCTCCCTTACCCGAGGGTGCAGCGAACTGCCCGGTGGAAGGTTGTTGCGCTCCGGCGTAGTGTGCGCCGGACGGAGCAGGTGCTGCGGAACCGGCGGGGACCCCTGCGCCCCGCGCTTCCGCCGCATCGTCAATCCGGACGGCACCTGCCCTGGCCGTTCCCTGGCGGGCGGCTCCGCTGTGGCCGGCCGGTTGTCCGACCCCCGTCTGGTTCG
>NZ_JBNHGF010000846.1:0-463 GCF_059091005.1 Arthrobacter sp. Y3223164 | reverse complement strand
CAATCCGCTCCAGGTAACCCAGCAGCCGGCCCGCCAACTCCCGGTGCCGGGCGGAGCCGCTGTAGGCGGCATAGGTGGCCAACGCGCCGGCCAACAGGCCGGTGCCGCTGGGAGTGGCGCTCTCGAGCGGATCCGCGGGCGGAACGGATCCGGCGGCGGCAGCCACCTGGGCGGCGGGGGCCGCCTGGTCGCTCAGCTGTCCCGCCTCCAGGAACACCTCCTCCGCGCGCAGCACCAGCGCTTCCGCGGCGGCATACCAGCGGGGCTCCCCGGTGGCCGCATACAGCGAGAACAGCCCCTCCGCGCAGCCGGCGTAGTCCTCCAGCAAGCCTTCGAAGTGCTGGGCAGTGCCGTTGTGCGACACCCGGGCAAGCCGGCCGGAGCCGTCCAGGTGCACGGCCAGCAGGTAGTCCGCGGCGGCCACCGCGGCGGCGCTCAGCTCGGGCCGCCCCAGCAACTCGCC
>NZ_JBNHGF010000845.1:0-465 GCF_059091005.1 Arthrobacter sp. Y3223164 | reverse complement strand
CCGACGCCGGCCGGTTGTTCACCCTCGGGCGCGGCAGCTTCAGCGTCGGCCGCCATGCCTGCACGCTGACCGTCGCGGATCCGGCGCTCTCGAGGCTGCACGCCACCGTGGACGTCACCGACCGCCAGGTGATGCTGCGCGACGCCGGGTCGTCCAACGGCATCGTCTGGCGGGGCAGGCGCACCCGGCAGGTCGTGCTGCAGGCCGGCCGCAGCGTGCGGATCGGCGGCAGCCGGCTGCGGCTGGTCGTGGGCAGCGAACCGGACGAACCGTTCCGACCGGACACGGACCTGGCCGATCCGGTGCCCGTGGCTGAAAAGCCTCCGGAGCAACGGGCCAAAACGGCGTTGCTGCTGGCCGGGCTTCCGTTGCTCGCCGGGCTCGCGCTGGCCCTGCTGACGGGCATGTGGTTCTTCCTGGTCTTCAGCGCCATGTCCCTGCTGGCCGCCGCCGTGCCCTACGCCG
>NZ_JBNHGF010000844.1:0-466 GCF_059091005.1 Arthrobacter sp. Y3223164 | reverse complement strand
ATCGGCGGCGAGGTCGGCCGGGCGCGGCCAGCGCCGCATCCACTGCTCCCAGACAGGCAGCACCCGGACCACGGGGGTCTGCTGCAGCATGAATTCGCTGACGAGGATGCCCCAGGGGCTGCAGTCCGCGCGGCGCCAGGGCAGGTCCCGCGCGCTGGCCGCGAACCAGGTCCGGATACGCGAATGCAGCAGTTCGGCTTCTGCCGGTTCTGTGGACGGTGCCGGTGCGGCGGCGGGGCGGGGCATGGAACTCCTACGGTGTGACCAACCAATACTGTACTGCCCGGCGTGGTGGTGACGGCACGGGCCGCCGCTGTCCTTAGCCTTAAGGCATGGCAGGCAACGGCACATCCGGCACCCGCGGGCAGGCTCCCGTCCGGCGGCCCAGCCCTGCCGTTTACCGCCGCCGTCGTTTGGTGGTGCTGGCCCTGGCCGTGCTGCTGCTGGCCGCCTTGGTGGCCGCCGG
>NZ_JBNHGF010000843.1:0-466 GCF_059091005.1 Arthrobacter sp. Y3223164 | reverse complement strand
GCGGGCCGGCGGTCAGCCCTCGTAGCTGTCCGGCAGTTTCCGCAGGGCCCACAGGGGCGAGAACAGCACCGGCGCCGCGGCAAGCGCGGAACCGGCCGCACCGATCCACAGGGTAGGCACCAACCCGATGGTTCCGCCGAGCAGGCCCGCCAGCAGCCCGGAGAGCGGCAACACGCCGTACACCACGAAGCGGATCGACGCGTTCATCCTCCCGAGCAGCCGCGGCGGGCAGACCCGCTGGCGCATCGTCACCTGCATCACGTTGTAGACCAGGGAGCAGAAGGAGACGCCGGCCTCGCCGACGATCAGCAGGAACAGTGCCGAGGCGGTGTCCGGCATCAACACCGACAACGGCATCGCCGCCAGGAAGACCGCCGAGGCAACGCTGGCCAGCGGAATCAGGGCCCCCTCGCCGGTCAGCTTCGCCAGCCGGGGCGCCGCCACCGCTCCCAGCAGCCCGCCGGCC
>NZ_JBNHGF010000842.1:0-467 GCF_059091005.1 Arthrobacter sp. Y3223164 | reverse complement strand
GCCGGCGGTGCGGCCACCGGACCGGCGGGGCCGTCCTCGGTGATCCTGTGGGGCCCGCCGGGCACCGGCAAGACCACCTTGGCGCACGTGATCGCCCGCGGTCCCGGCCGCAAGTTCGTGGAGCTCTCCGCCATCACCGCCGGCGTCAAGGACGTGCGCCGGGTGATGGACGAGGCCCTGACCGCCCGCGACTTGCACCGGATTACCACCGTGCTGTTCCTGGACGAGATCCACCGCTTCAACAAGGCGCAGCAGGACGCGCTGCTGCCCGGCGTCGAGAACCGCTGGGTGGTGCTGGTCGCCGCGACCACCGAGAACCCGTCGTTCTCCGTGGTCTCGCCGCTGCTGTCCCGCTCGCTGCTGCTGACGCTGCAGCCGCTGACCGCCGACGACATCGAGTCCCTGCTGGTGCGGGCCGTGGCGGACGAGCGCGGGCTGGCCGGGCGGGTGGCCCTGAGCGACGAGGC
>NZ_JBNHGF010000841.1:0-469 GCF_059091005.1 Arthrobacter sp. Y3223164 | reverse complement strand
GGGCTGCTGCCGGCGGGGTCCGCGGGCTGCTCAAGTGGGCCGCCGGGGGAGCGGCCGTGGTGCTGCTGGCCCTGCTGCCGCTGCTGAACCTCTCCCTGCCGGGCGTGCTGCCCGGGCCCACCTACACCCCGGGTTCACTGCAGCTGATCGCCATGTGCATGCTGATGGCCGCCGCGGCGCTCAGCTACCACCTGCTGCTCGGTGTCACCGGCCTGCTGTCCTTCGGCCATGCGCTGTACTTCGGCGCCGGGGTCTACGGCCTCGGCGTCATCCTGGACACGTTCGACATCCCGCTGCTGCCGGCCATGGGCCTGACGCTGCTGCTGGTCATCGTTCTGGCCCACGTGGTCGGCGCGGTCGGCCTGCGCGTGACGGGCATCCCGTTCGCCATGGTCATTCCCGTCGCCCGTATCGGCAAGCTTCAGCCCGATCACGCAACAGATGATCACGGCAACGAACAGCAGTTTGA
>NZ_JBNHGF010000840.1:0-474 GCF_059091005.1 Arthrobacter sp. Y3223164 | reverse complement strand
GCCCCGCGCCCGCGTGTTCCGGGGCCCGCTGGTGGATCCGCTGCGCGACCGCCTGGCCTACCGGACGGCACCGCTGGGACTGATTCGGCGCGAGGCGGTCGGCAGGTTGGGCCTGCGGCTGACCGACGGGCTGCGTACCGGGGAGGACCTGGAATTCGGCCTGCGCCTGTGGTTCTCCGGCGAAAGGATCGCCTACCCGGCCCACGCCCCGGCGTACCTGGTGGGACAGGACGCGGACGAACGCGTCACCGCCGCGGTGCTGCCGCTGCGCGCCCAGTTCCAGGACGTCGAGTCGCTGGTGTCCGGGGACTGGTTCCAGTCGCTGGCGGGTGCCCGGCGCGAGGCCATCGCGGTGAAGCTGCTGCGCGGCCACGTCATCAGCGCGGCGCTGCGCCGCGGTGCGGGTTTCTCCTGGGGAGCCGAGGACCGGGAGGCGATGTCCGCCGTCGTCCGCTTCCTGACCAACGCCGCGCC
>NZ_JBNHGF010000839.1:0-478 GCF_059091005.1 Arthrobacter sp. Y3223164 | reverse complement strand
CCATCAAGGTCACCGGGGCTCCCGCCGATACCGCGGGGCCCGTGCTTGCCGAGTCAACGGTGACGCCCTCGTCGCTTAATCTTGAGAGCGGTTCAGGGACGGTAAAGGTCACCGTCCGTCTGACCGACGCCACTGGTGCGAACACTCCCGTGGCGAGCCTCAGCCACGAAGCCACCGGCCAAAGCCACGGCTTTGGATCCATGACGCTGGTCTCGGGGACCGTCAAGGACGGCACTTGGGAACGGACCATGACCATTCCCCAGGGGTCTGCCGCGGGCGATTGGGAGGCGGTGCTCTACCCGCTGCGTGACAGTCTCGGCAACTCCTCCAGCGGCTTTCAAACGCTGGCCACCATCAAGGTCACGACGACTAACAAGGTGTCCCCGGCTGGGGTGACGTTCTTGGATAAGGACGGCACCGCAGAGGACACCTACACGATCCCGGCCGTTGAGGGCGTGGATTACCTGGTCGGCGGCAA
>NZ_JBNHGF010000838.1:0-483 GCF_059091005.1 Arthrobacter sp. Y3223164 | reverse complement strand
GGTCCGGGACCGTCCGGCGATCGCCGCGACGGCGGCCGCGGCGTCCGGTTTCCGGCCGTCTTCGAGCTCGTCGGCCGGGGACTGGGAAGAGGCTGTCTGGGTCATACCCTCGATTTTAGCCCGTGGGTGCGGCACAGCACGACGACGGAGGTCACGTTACGCTGCCGCCCCGGACCGGCGCGGTGGTTCAGAGCAGGACGAGGTCGTCCACGTGGATGACTTCGCGCTCGTACTGCCGGCCGAGCGACGCGGCCAGCTCCCGGGTGGAGCGGCCCAGCATGCGCGGGAGCTCATAGGAGGAGAAGTTGACGAGGCCGCGGGCGACCACGCGGCCGTCGCCGTCGGCCAGCTCCACCGGATCCCCCGGTTCGAAGTCGCCCTTGACCGAGACGACGCCGGCCGGCAGCAGCGACCGGTGCTTCTCGCGCACGGCCTGCACGGCGCCGTCGTCCAGCACTAGCCTGCCCTGCACGGAGGCCAGAT
>NZ_JBNHGF010000837.1:0-486 GCF_059091005.1 Arthrobacter sp. Y3223164 | reverse complement strand
CGGCTTCACGGGGATCGTCACCGACGCGGCCAGCGGCGACGTGCTGTACGACGAGGCAGCCGGCGAGCCGCTGGTGCCGGCATCCAACCTGAAGCTGCTGACCGCCGTCGCCGCCCTGGACACCATCGGTGCCGGCCACCGGTTCACTACCTCGGTCAAGCGCGGCGGCAAGCCGGGCGTGGTCTACCTGGTCGGCGGCGGGGATGCCTTGCTGGGTGCCGGGGAATCCAAGCCCGGCGCGGTCTGGGGCGAAGCCGGGCTGGCAACGCTGGCAGCAGAAGCGGCCGGGCAGCTGGCCGCCGACGGGTACACCGGTGAACTCTCGGTGGCGGTGGACGATTCCCTCTACTCCGGGGCCGTCATCAGCGCCGCTTGGGACCCGGGCGACGTGAAGAACGGCGAAATTTCCGCCGTGTACCCGCTCGCCCTGTACGCCGGGCGGGAACAGGCCGACGGCGGCGGCGACCTGGTGGCCGACGCCGCCGC
>NZ_JBNHGF010000836.1:0-486 GCF_059091005.1 Arthrobacter sp. Y3223164 | reverse complement strand
CGCAGGACGGCCACGCCGGCGGTGGCGCCCAGGGCGTCGGCCGCGGAAAACACCACGTGGTCCACGGCGGCATGGAAGACCGGGTCGGCCAGCAGCCGGGCCGTTTCGCCCTGATAGACGCCGTCGGCAATTTCCACCACCACCACGTCGGTCTCGGAAGTGGTCAGCGCGTCGATCAGGCTGGTGAGCAGGCCGCGCACGCGCTCGTAGTCCAGCAGGTAGGTGGTCGGGAAGCCAAAGTCGGTGAAGTCGAGCACTTTCGCGGCTCCGGCATCGGCGAACAGCAGCGGGTCGTTGCCGGCGCCGGTGCCGGTGGCCTTTCCCGCGGACACGTGCAGGCCGGCCGCGGTCAGGCCCTTGACCAGGCAGCCAAGCGTGGTGGACTTGCCGGAGTTCATGGACGTGCCGAGCACCGCAATGACCGGCGGCCGTCCCGGCAGCGCGGTGCCGGCGCCGATCGAGTGCGGCGCCAGGTCGGCCAGGTTG
>NZ_JBNHGF010000835.1:0-489 GCF_059091005.1 Arthrobacter sp. Y3223164 | reverse complement strand
CAACGCTCCCCCGCCGCCGCGCTCCTGGGCCGACAAGGACCCGGCCGCCGCGGCCCGGCTGCAAACTGCCCGTCCCCGGCTGGCAAGCCTGGCCGAGCAGTTGGACATGCCGGTGGAGAACCTGCTCACCCCCGACTACCTGCGCCGCACCGCGTGGCGTCCGCCGGAACCCGTCACGGAACAGACGATGGACGCCGCCCTGGCCGAACTCGGCGCCCGCCCCTGGCAGCGAAAACTGACGGCCGGGCTGCTTGCCGAAGCGTACGCCAACCCGGAGCCGCTGGCACTCAAGGAGAACCCTGAGCCCGAGGCGGCCACCGGCGGCGGCGCTGTCGGCGCCTCCACGCGCCGGCGGACTTCCACGGCAACTGTTGCAGGGCCCGCCGATTCTTCAGCGGGGGCGGTGTCCGGCTCCATCCGGCGGCGCCGGCGTGAACGGCATTATCTTCAATCTCGTGGAGGGGATCATCGACCACCACATCCTCGCCA
>NZ_JBNHGF010000834.1:0-490 GCF_059091005.1 Arthrobacter sp. Y3223164 | reverse complement strand
CCCACCCGGTTGCCCAGCAGCCGCAGCGCCAGCGCCGACCCCCGGGACTCCGGCCGCACCGCGTGGCTGATCAGCGTCATGGTCAGCGGCTGGCCCAGGCCCAGGAGGAAGCCGCCCACGAACAGCGCCGCCGCGGCCACCCAGAAGGGTTCCAGGACGAACGGCGTCACCGCGATCGCCGCGCCGGAGCCCAGCAGGCTAACCACCAGCAACTGGATCCGGGTCCACCGGTGCACCAGCCAGGGCAGCAGGATCCGCGAGATGATCGACGCGCCCGCCCGCACGGCCAGCAGGACGCCCACCCAGAGCGGCGGCACCCCGAGTTCCTCGCCGACCAGCGGCAGGAACGCCACCAGGATGTCGATCACCGAGAGCAGCGCCATGGACGCGAGCATGTTCCAGGCCACGCCGGGCCGCCGCAGGATCTGGCTCACCGGCTCCTTCACCACCGGCTCCCGCGCGGCGCCGCCGTCGTTCTTGCCGCGGCGGA
>NZ_JBNHGF010000833.1:0-491 GCF_059091005.1 Arthrobacter sp. Y3223164 | reverse complement strand
TCGCCGCCGTCGCCCACGACCGCGACGCCCTGGACCTGCTGCAGCGGTACCTGGAGGCCGGTGGCAACAAGGCCCGGCTCGCGCGCGACGGTTACCTCAGCCGCCCCACGCTTTATGCGAGGCTGGCGCGCCTGCAGGAGCAGCTCGGCGTCCCGCTCGAGGACGCCGAGTCGCGGACGTCGCTGCACGTGGCCCTGCTGCTGCACAGGATGCGCGGATGACCGACCGGCCCGGCGCAGGCTAGGCCGGCAGCGAACCCTTGCCAGCGGTGGCCGACCGGCCGATATGGTGGAGGCATGAGCCAGAGCAGCGACACGGCGGAGTTCAGCACCAAGGGCGCCTACGTCCACAGCGGCGAAGAGTTCGACCGGGACACGAACTACATCGAGGACCGGATCGTGGCCGATCCCGATGCCGTGCGTGCCTCGGACGGGCCGACCGGCGGCACCATCGGCAACCCGAACGGCGGCCTCGGCGACGGCGCCAAAGCC
>NZ_JBNHGF010000832.1:0-492 GCF_059091005.1 Arthrobacter sp. Y3223164 | reverse complement strand
GTCGCAGCCCAGCAGGACTCCCTCGGCCACGCCGGCCGGGCCCAGCCAGGCGCGCTCGCACCAGATGCCGCTCACAGCAGTGCCTCGAGCACGTCCGCCAAGGCTTCCGCGCCGGCGTCCGCGTCCCAGGGCTCCACGTATTCCTCCGGGGAGTGCGAGATGCCGGAGGGGTTTTTCACGAACAACATGCCGGACGGCACCCGCGAGGCCAGCACGCCGGCGTCGTGCCCGGCACCGGTGGCCAGCACCGGCGCGCCGGGCAGGGCGTTCTCCAGCTGGCGCTGCAACGCGGAGTCGAAGTGCACGGTTCCGCTGTAGGACTCTTCCGTCAGCGACACGGAGCAGCCCTCGAAGGCGGCGATCTTCTGGGCCTTGCCGTGGATGGCCTCGACCAGGTGCGCGGTGACGGCGTCGTCCGGGTGCCGGGCGTCCAGCCACAGGTCCACCCGCGAGGCGATCACGTTGGTGCCGCCGGGCACCGGCTGGAGGCGG
>NZ_JBNHGF010000831.1:0-493 GCF_059091005.1 Arthrobacter sp. Y3223164 | reverse complement strand
GTGCCCAGGCCCGGGGCATCCCCGCCGTCGTCGTCGCCGGGCAGATCGACCTGGCGCCGGACCGCCTGGCCCAACACGGGGTGCACGCGGCCGCCAGCGTGGTCGAGGCGGCAGGCAGCCGGGAACAGGCCATGGCCCAGGCCGCACGCTATGTCACGTTGGCCACGCAACAGGCGCTCGAAGGGGCTTGAGCCCGGGAAGCACGCCTATCATGAGGGCATGAGCAGCACCGTCGTCCCGCCGCCCTCGGCCGTCCGCCAGGGTTTTCTCCGCACCTTGGTCCTTTGGCTGGCGATTCCGATGGCGGTGCTGGTGCCGCTCTGGGTGGTGGCCGGACGGGTGCTGTTTGGCATCGGCGGGCAGATGGTGCTCTGGCTGGGCATCAGCCTGGGCCCGGTGCTGCTGGTCTTGCTGTTGCTGACCGGCGTGAAGCTCCTCGAGACCGCCCGCCGCGGCCTGCTGCTTCCGGTGCGGGCCGTCGTGGCGCCGGCGC
>NZ_JBNHGF010000830.1:0-495 GCF_059091005.1 Arthrobacter sp. Y3223164 | reverse complement strand
GTCGCCTCCGCGCTCGCCGCCGTGGACCTCCTCAAGGAGCGCGGCGTCGAGCCGAACCGGCCGCTGGCCGTCACGGTCTTCCCGGAAGAAGAAGGATCGCGCTTCGGTGTGGCCTGCCTGGGCTCGCGGCTGCTGGCCGGCGCCATCGATCCGGACAAGGCCCGGAACCTGCGCGACGAGAGCGGCGACACGTTCGCCGACGTCGCCCGGGCCAACGGGCTGGATCCTGCGCATCTGGGGCGCGACGAGGAGGCGCTGGCGCGGATCGGCGACTTCATCGAGCTGCATGTGGAGCAGGGCCGCGGCCTGGGCGAGGACGGCCCGACCATCGCCGTCGGCAGTTCCATCCTCGGCCACGGGCGGTGGCGGATCAGCGTCACCGGCCAGGGCAACCATGCCGGCACCACGCTGATGGCCGACCGTGCCGACCCGATGGTCGCCGCGGCGCAGATCATCCTGGCCGTACAGCAGGCCGCGGCCAAGCAGCCCGACGCC
>NZ_JBNHGF010000829.1:0-501 GCF_059091005.1 Arthrobacter sp. Y3223164 | reverse complement strand
GGCACACTATTGAGTTCTCAAACAACAGGAGCACCCGGCACCAGGACGACCCTCTCAGGCCCTCCATCGCTCCGGAGCAACTTTTCTAACTTACCCGGTCTTCGCGACCTTTGCAAATCGCCGTTCCCGGCAGATTCAGGTTCGAATCCCGATCCTCCAACCACTCCAGGGGCGCGTCTAACGCACCAGATCCTGGTGTATTTTGAAGGGGTTTTGGCCGCCGTTCGTTCTGCTTCAGCAGCAGCGACTCAGAAAACAATACACGCCTTCCGCCCGGCCCGCAAATCAGCCCGATGCACCGCCCGGACACCCCTGGCGGGACCGCGCCGGCGCCCCGAAAACCGCGCCGTTCAGCGGATCCGGCGCCCACACGGCCCTGCCGCCGGCCGGCCGATCCCCGCAGCTGCCACCCCGAACAGCTTGTGCACCCGCTCACAAAATCCACCGAAGGCAGCAGCCCGAAGGCCACCGGCCCCCCGGGCGACCGCGGCCGGCAGCCCG
>NZ_JBNHGF010000828.1:0-505 GCF_059091005.1 Arthrobacter sp. Y3223164 | reverse complement strand
CGAGCCGGGTCAGGGTGGCGGCGCGCAGGTTGTCGGCGGCGTGGTTCACGGCCTTGGCGCTCCGGTACAGCCGGGCACGGCCCTCGATCGTCTCGGCCGAGCGGACCACCACCGGCAACGGCTCGGACACCAGGGGCCCGAGCCGGCGTCCGCGCCAGAACATCGCGGCGACGCCGACGGCCATGAGCCACAGGGACACCGGAAGCACCCAGGCGGGCAGCAGGCTCATGGGGTTGACCGCTTCGCCGGACACCGGAAGGTCCCCCAGTCCCGCCCGGTACCACACCAACCGCTCGGTGGCTCCCAGCGTGCGCAGGGCCAGCGCGGCGTTGCCGGCGCGGACGACGCCTTCGTTGCTGAGCACATGGCCGGCGCCGAGCACGATGGTGGCTCCGTCTTCGGACACGACGAAGGGCGCCGCGTCCTCGGCCGGTGTCTCGAAGGCGAAGCACAGCTCGCCGCCGCCGCGGTAGGCCAAGCCGCCGCGGGTGATTTCGCCGGCCGC
>NZ_JBNHGF010000827.1:0-506 GCF_059091005.1 Arthrobacter sp. Y3223164 | reverse complement strand
AGAGGTCGAAACACAAACAGAACCGGGGCCGTTGGCCGATGCGGCGTCTGGGAGTATCCAATGCGTCTCAATAAGCCCGGAGCAGATGGTCGCGCTGTTCTATGACGATTCGGCGAAGCGCGGCCGGCGCCTCCGCGTGGCTGTCGAGCCAGGCATCGGTGCGTACGACGACGGGGTGTTCAGCAGGTGCCTGTCCGGAGACCAGGTCCTGTGTGATGGGGTAGAGCCCCCAAACCAGCCTGCCCGCTATCTCGATGCTCTTCACCGACCAGATTCGATCGAGTTCCTCAAAGTACGGTTCCACATACCCGGCGTGAAGCCCGGGCGGGCCCTGGCAGAAACCATCGATGGTGGCGTCCAGCAGCTCGTTGGACAGCGAATCGGTATGCACCGCGGTGTGCCAGGCCTCGGCCTTCACCTCCGGAACGGGCCGCGCGGTCATGGCGGCCAGATGGCCGGCACGCGCCGCCGCGTTGCGGTCGGCTTCCAGGGCCGCATCCAGCTCC
>NZ_JBNHGF010000826.1:0-507 GCF_059091005.1 Arthrobacter sp. Y3223164 | reverse complement strand
CAAGGCCGTCACGGTGGCGACGCTGTTGCTGGCCGCCCTCGGCGCGGCGGCGGCCTGGCTGCTGGCCAAGGCCGGACGGGACGGACTCTCCTTCGCCGGGCTCGGCACTTTCGTGGTCGCCGGGTCGGCAACCATCTTCACCGCGGTGTTCCCCACGGTACTGCCCTCGACCATCGACGAGGCCTTCAGCCTGACGGTGGACTCGGCGTCGTCGTCGGACTACACGCTGGGCGTGATGAGCGTAGTGGCGCTGTTCGGCATCCCGGCCGTGCTGGTCTATCAGGGCTACACGTACTGGGTGTTCCGCAAGCGCGTGAGCGCCTCCGCCATCCCCGCAGCACACGCCGTCACCGCACAGTGAAGCCGGTGCTTCCGGTGGGCGCCGCCGGCAAACGGGCGCTCTACCTGCTGGGACTGGCCGCGGCCGTCAAGGCGGGCGGCTTGGTCTTGCTCGCTTCGGCGGTGGCCGCCGGGGTGGCGGGCGTGGCGGCCGGGACGTTCAGCTGG
>NZ_JBNHGF010000825.1:0-509 GCF_059091005.1 Arthrobacter sp. Y3223164 | reverse complement strand
TGGGCCGCGCCGGCCGCGACTGGCCGTCGTCGGTCCGGGACGTGCACCCGGACCGCCTGCGGGACGAAGAACCCGACGTCGTGGTGCTGCAGCGGCCCGAGGAAATCGAGGAATGCGAGCGGTTGCTGGGTCGCCGGCCGGGACGGGACATCCCGGCGGTGTTTTTGGAGCACAACACCCCCAAGGGGGACGTGCCCAACTCGCTTCACCCGCTGGCCGACCAGCAGGACATGACCGTCGTGCATGTCACCCACTTCAACCGCCTCTTCTGGGACTGCGGAACAGCCCGGACCACCGTGATTGAGCACGGCATCGTGGATCCCGGTCCGCTCTACACCGGGGAACTGGAACGCCAGGGCGTGGTGGTCAACGAGCCGGTCCGCCGCTGGCGGGTGACCGGAACGGACCTGCTGCCGGCCTTCGCCGAGGCAGGACCGCTGGACGTGTTCGGCATGGGCACCGACCAGCTGGGCGCGGCCACCGGGCTGGGCCCGGACAAGCTGCGCGTG
>NZ_JBNHGF010000824.1:0-512 GCF_059091005.1 Arthrobacter sp. Y3223164 | reverse complement strand
AACCCGTCCCGCACCTCCGCGGCCCTGGGCGGCCGCACCTGGCTCCGGGAACACCACGACCCGGCACGCCTGGTGCAGCGGCTGGCAGGACTCTACGCCGAGGCCGCAGCCGGATAGACCGGCCGGCTCCGCGGGTGCCTGGAGATGCCGTGGCGGACGCGGGCTCAGCGGTGTTCTTCCACCGGCTTCCCGCTCTTTCCGAGGCCGGCCAGGGCGGCCTGCTCCGCGAAGTCCGGCACGGTGGCCACCACCTCTTCGAAGGTTCCGGCGGCCGCCACCGTTCCGCCGCGCATGAAGAACACGATGTCGGCGTCCCGGATCGTGGCCAGGCGGTGCGCCACGGTGATGACGGTGACGTCACCGTGCAGCTGCCGGATCGCCGTCGTCACCGCCGCCTCGGTGGCGGTGTCGAGTGCCGAGGTGGCCTCGTCCATGACGAGCACCCGGGGGTTGTCGTAGAGGGCGCGGGCGATGCCGAGCCGCTGCCGCTGCCCGCCGGAGAGCGCCATGCC
>NZ_JBNHGF010000823.1:0-512 GCF_059091005.1 Arthrobacter sp. Y3223164 | reverse complement strand
CGGCGCCCATCAGCGTGTCGGACAGGCCTTGGGCCGGCACGCGGCCGGACTCCGGCACCGACTCGGCCAACAGCGTGGAGCCGGCAATCACCGAGGCCGACCACCCCAGGCCCAGCAACACCAGACCGGCACCCACCAGCCACGTGTCCTGCTGTCCGAACCCGGCCAGCGCCGTCGCGGCCAGGAGGACCAGTTGCCCGGCCGCGATGGTGCGGGTTCGTCCCAGCCGGTCGGTCAGCCAGCCCATCAGCGGCGAGAGTGCGTACATGCCGGCCAGGTGCAGCGAGATCGTGAAGCCGATGATGGCGAACGTGTCTGTCTGGCTGTGCTGGTGCCCGCCGGCATGGTCCAGCGCCTGCAGGTGCACGGGCGTCATGGACATCACCGCTACCATCACCAGCTGGGCGCCCACCACGGACGCCAATCCGAGCGCGGCCATGGGGTGGTGCCGGATCGCCGCCACGCCCGTCCGCAGGGTTCCGCGGCGGTTGACCGGCAGGGCTTCCCGGCCG
>NZ_JBNHGF010000822.1:0-512 GCF_059091005.1 Arthrobacter sp. Y3223164 | reverse complement strand
AGCGGCTCGCCGTGGCCAGGGCGCTGCTGGCCGACTCAGATGTGGTGCTGCTCGACGAACCGGCCGCGCACCTGGACCGCGACGCCGGGGACGCGTTGCTGGCCGACCTGCGCCGCGGGCTCGCAGGCAAGGCAGTGGTCATGGTGACGCACGACGAACGGCACGCCGCATGGTGCGGGCTTCGGCTGCAGCTGCCTACCGGCACGTATGCCGCTGCCCTAAGCTGAGGCAATGACCAATTCCGACCTGCCGGTCGTTCCCGGCGGAGCCCTGCGCTGGCGTCCCATGTCCGCCTCGGACATCGAGGGCTGGCGCCGGTTGATCCAGCGGATGGCCGCGGTGGACAAACCGGTCTGGACCGAGACGACGGCGGATCTGGCGGAGGCGTTCGACGACCCTGCCAACGACCCCGCTGAGTGCACCGCCCTCGGGCTGGATGCCGGCGGGACGGTGCGTGCCGTGGGCCGGGTCTACGCGAACGCCGGCTCACCGGTCGCCCACACCTGGGGCGG
>NZ_JBNHGF010000821.1:0-513 GCF_059091005.1 Arthrobacter sp. Y3223164 | reverse complement strand
AGCGTCCGAAGGGCCGGGCGCCGGGTACCCCTGCGGGGCGGCGCCGCCCGGCACCGGTACCGCGCTGCTGTTCTGCTCGTCCGGCTGCTGGACCGGAGGGTGTGATGGGTGCGAAGTCATGTGTCCACGCTAACAACCGGGGGTTCACCGGGACGTCATCCGCAAGGACTAATATTTCTCCGCCACCGCGGCACGCTCGTATTGCGGCGCCCACGCCAGTTCGTGGCCCAGTTCGACGGCGGCGCGCTGCCACCAGTGCGGGTCCCGCAGCGCCGCCCGGGCGAGCAGTACCGCGTCCGCCGAGCCTTCCCTGATGATCGAGTCGGCCTGCGCGGCCGTGGTGATGAGTCCGACGGCACCGGTCGGGATGCCGGCCTGGCGCCGGATGGCGGCCGCGAAGGGCACCTGGTATCCCGGCCGCAGCGGGATCTTCGCCCCGTGCACCGCGCCGCCGCTCGAGACGTCCACCAGGTCCACGCCGCGGGCGGCGGCCTGTTCCACCACGTCGGCCAC
>NZ_JBNHGF010000820.1:0-516 GCF_059091005.1 Arthrobacter sp. Y3223164 | reverse complement strand
CGTCGGGCTCGCCCGCGCCGAGCAAGCCGGCCGCGGCAGCGCCGTCGTCGGCCTTCCACAGCACCGGAACGGCCCGAGCCAGGACCGTAGTTTCGGCAGGCTCTTCGAACCCGTTGCCGCTACTGAGCACGATGTCCACCAACTGGCCGGGCGACACCAACTGGACGGTGGAGGGGTCCGCGGGGCGCACGGGCACGGCCACCGTCTCCGGCGGCGCCCCGGTCAACAGGCCGGGACCGACGATCGAGGTGTCCACGACAGGAGAGCCGGCGCGCAGCGCCGTCGCCAGCCGCTGGCCCACCACCAGGGCCGGACTGTCGGCAGTTCCCTCGGGTACGGAACCGGCCGGCAGCTCGCCCAGCACCACATCGTCGGCGGACAGGTGGGCGCCGGCCGGGAGGTCGGACGCGGCGACCACCACGGAGTAGGTGGGGCTCGGCACAGGGGTCAGCTGCTGCACCACCAGCGCCGCGGCCGCACAGAGCAGCAGGGCGGCCAGCAGCCGGTAATGCCGGC
>NZ_JBNHGF010000819.1:0-516 GCF_059091005.1 Arthrobacter sp. Y3223164 | reverse complement strand
GCCGCCGCCTCCCGACCCGTCCGCCTGTTGCGGCGGTCCCGGCGCATCCGGCGAGGGCACGAAGACCTGCTGTCCGTCGGTCAACATCGCCGCCAGGTTCAACGCCTCAAGCCGAGCCTTCTTCGTCGCACCCCCGGCAGCGTCAATGGCCTCGAACACCCTAGAGCCGTCGGCCAGCCGGACGATCCCCGGCGAGGCGACGGCCCCGGCCACATGGACGATGAGGCCGGGGCCGTCGCCTGACGGTTCATCCGCGGTCTCCGTACCGTCCTCGCCGGCAGCAGAGGGCGCTGCTGGCGGCGTCCCTTTCGTTTCTTCGTCGACAGCCGGGCCGGCAGCCCGGTCGGACGTCAGCGGAATGCTCTCCAGGATGGGAGCAGCCGAGCGGCTCACATCAGCCGTGGCCAGCGAAACAAGTCCGTAGCCCAGGCACAGCCCGGCCACCACGAACGCTGCCCCGAGGGCTACGCGGAAGCGCGGAGTTCGCCGCGACCGCGACGCGATGCCGCCGCGGGC
>NZ_JBNHGF010000818.1:0-516 GCF_059091005.1 Arthrobacter sp. Y3223164 | reverse complement strand
GGCGGCGACGGCGGCGCGGCGCGCACCGCCTCGAATTCCTCCAGGGCGTACTCGAGCTTGCCCGCGTCGCGCAGCCTGTCTATCAGGGCCTCGCGGAGCTCGATGAGCACCTCGACGTCCAGTGCGGCGTAGCGCAGCCACGGCTCGGGCAGGGGGCGCGTGGACCAGTCCGCCGCCGAGTGCTCCTTGGCCAGCGTGAAACCGAGCAGGGATTCGATCACGGCGGCCAGGCCCACCCGGGGCAGGCCGGCCAGCCGGGCCGCGAGTTCGGTGTCGAACAATTTGTCGGGCCACATGCCCAGCTCGGACAGGCAGGGCAAATCCTGGCTGGCGGCGTGCAGGATCCACTCGACGCCGCGCACGGAGTCATTGAGCAGCTTCAGGTCCTCAAACGGCTCGGGGTCGATCAGCCAGGTGCCGGCACCCTCGCGCCGCAACTGGACCAGGAAGGCGCGCTGCCCGTAGCGGAAGCCCGAGGCCCGCTCGGCGTCGATGGCGACCGGACCGGTGCCGGCC
>NZ_JBNHGF010000817.1:0-519 GCF_059091005.1 Arthrobacter sp. Y3223164 | reverse complement strand
CACCGGGCTGCGCGACGCGCCGGCAGTCGCCGTGTCCGCGGTCACGGGAGCCGGCCTCGACGAGCTGCGCAAGGTACTGGATACGACCCTGTCCTCCCTCCCCGCAACCGACCCCTCGGGCCGCGTGCGGTTGTGGATCGACCGATCCTTCACGATCAGCGGCGCGGGAACGGTGGTGACCGGAACGCTGACAGCCGGCTGCCTGGCCGTGGGCGACCGCTTGCAGCTCGCGGGCCACGGCAGCCTCCGGCCGGTGTCGGTCCGGGGCCTGCACAGCCGCAACGAAGCCTTTCCGACCATTGGTCCGAGCAACCGGGTCGGCGTCAATGTGCGCGGCATGGCCGCCGGCGGCATCCGTCGCGGCGACGTCCTCCTGTCCGAAGACGCCTGGCTCCTCGTGGACAGCATCGACGTCCGCCGCACGATGGGCGCGGCGTTCCCCGACGGGCCGCGGCACCTGCTCGCCCACATCGGCACCGCAGCCGTGCCGTGCCGGGTGCGCCCGTTCAACGAGGACCA
>NZ_JBNHGF010000816.1:0-519 GCF_059091005.1 Arthrobacter sp. Y3223164 | reverse complement strand
CGGGCCTGGCCGGCGAGCCGGCGGCCCCAGTCGTCGTCGACGCAGACGACCGCGTGGCCGGACCGCTCCGGGCTGAACAGGCGGGCCTTGGTCTCGAAGTACTCGTCCATGCTCCCGTGCAGGTCCAGGTGGTCCTGGGTGAGATTGGTGAAGCCGGCCACGTCGAACCGGACGGCATCGACCCGCCGGAAGGAAATGGCATGCGAGGAGACCTCCATGGCCGCCGCGTCCAGCCCGCGTTCGCGCATCAGGGCCAGCAACCCGTGCACCTCGGGCGATTCCGGCGTGGTCA
The DNA here is from genome assembly GCF_059091005.1 of Arthrobacter sp. Y3223164. Lineage (NCBI taxonomy): Bacteria > Bacillati > Actinomycetota > Actinomycetes > Micrococcales > Micrococcaceae > Arthrobacter > Arthrobacter sp. Y3223164. Next base: position 227 of record NZ_JBNHGF010000816.1, on the reverse strand, counting down.
GGGCGCTGGGAATCGGTTCGGAACCGGCCGTGATCTCGATAGTTCCGATCAGTCCGGTGCTGAGGCCCAGCGCCTCCAGCAGGGACTTGATGAAGTAGGTGGTGGTGGTCTTGCCGTTGGTTCCGGTGACGCCAAACAGCGCCGGCGCCTGTCCGCCCGCCGGCTGGCTGCGGTAGACGGCGGCCGCCAGCGGCCCCACGAGTGCGCGCAGGTCCCGCGACCGCAGC
>NZ_JBNHGF010000815.1:0-523 GCF_059091005.1 Arthrobacter sp. Y3223164 | reverse complement strand
GCTGACCCGTCCGGCCGGCGCCTGTGATCGGACGCCCGCAGCTGCCGTCCCCGGGCAGGCGGCTGCGGGCAGGATGGCGGCGTGGAGCTACTTGATCATTTCGCCGTCGGGGGCGACCACAAACCAGACGTCGTTCACGCCCTGTCCGGTCGTGTCTCCCGTGGCCTTGTCCTGCGCCCAGTAGTAGATGGGCATGCCGTTCAGCGTCACCTGCTGTTGCCCGTCCGGGGTGTCGATGAGGCCCACCTCCGCGGTGACCCCGTCGAGTTCCGGCTCTTCCTCGGCCAGCACGGGCGGCCACGCGGCCAGGCAGTCGCCCGTGCAGGCGCTCTCGCCTGAGTCCGGGACATCCTTGGTGAAGTAGTAAACGGTCATGCCTTCTCCGTCCACCACGATTTCGCCCAGGTCGGATTCGGCCGTCGTGAGGGTAGAGGCGGCGCCGGATGCCTGCGCGCCGCCGGTCTCCCCGCCGTCTGTCTCCGGCGCCGCCGGCGTGGTCATTCCGGGGGCGCCCGTCGTCGGC
>NZ_JBNHGF010000814.1:0-526 GCF_059091005.1 Arthrobacter sp. Y3223164 | reverse complement strand
GGGCCTCCGGCAGGCCGAGGTCACGGGACCCTGCCGCAGCCTCGGCCACCAACCGCTCCACCACTGCGGTGCCCTCCGGCGCTGCCGCTGCCGGTGGTTCTGCCGCCAGCCATTCGTCCACGGTCCGGAAGAGCGGGAAGTGTCCGGCGGCCGGCAGGGTGCTGCAGGCGGACTGGAAGGGCACCGCATCCTGCGTGCCGACGCGCAGGTAGGCCCTGCCCCTCGCGGTCACCGGAATGTCGGCGGCCACGGGCGAATCCAGCAGGTCGCGGGACTCGACCGTGTTCTGCGTCCGCAGCACGATCATGGTGGTGATATTCGCGCGGATGTCCGAGGAGACGGCACCCTGCGGCCGTTGCGTGGCCAGCACCAGGTGGATGCCCAAGGCACGGCCCACGGTGGCCACGCGCATCAGCTCGGGAAGCGCCTGCGGCGCGTCCTCGCCCAGCATCCGGAATTCGTCGACGACGACGACGAGCCGCGGCAGCGTGCCGGGCGGGCAGGCCGCGATGTCCCCGATACCGCG
>NZ_JBNHGF010000813.1:0-526 GCF_059091005.1 Arthrobacter sp. Y3223164 | reverse complement strand
CACGCAACCAGGGCGGCGGCCGCGTCGGCGGAGCCGCCGCCCATGCCGCCGGCAATCGGCACCCGCTTGGTGATGTCCAGGTGCACGCCCTGCGCGTGTCCGGAGGTTTCGCGGATCAGGTCGGCGGCCTGCACCGCCAGGTTGGAAGCATCCAGCGGGATGCCGTCCAGATCGAAGTCCAGCCCGGGCCCATTGCGCACGCTGACCGTGATGGCATCGTCCTCACGCGCGGTGGCGGTGACCTCCTCATACAACGAGAGCGCCAGATAGACGCTGGCCACCGAGTGGTAGCCATCCGGTCGCGGGCCGCCGACGCGGAAGGAGACGTTGATCTTTCCGGGCGCCATGACGCGGACGGGACGTGTTCTGGTCATATCGATGCCGCCACCTTCCTAGCCGACAAGCGGATGGTTGAACTCGGCGATGCGGGCAAAGGCGGCAATGTCCAGCACCTCTCCGCGGGCGCCGGGGTCCACGTTTGCCAGCCGCAGCGCTTCCTCGGCCCGGGCGGCGCTGCCGGCCCAGC
>NZ_JBNHGF010000812.1:0-529 GCF_059091005.1 Arthrobacter sp. Y3223164 | reverse complement strand
GCCTGGACCTGCGGATCACGGCGATCGATCCCGATCCGCGCGCCCATGCCTTCGCCGTGTCCCGGCCGCGGTCGCCCGGCCTCGAGTTCCGGCAGGCCTTCAGTTCCGAGCTGGTGGCCGAAGGACGCAGCTTCGACGCCGTCGTGTCCAACCACTTGCTGCACCACCTGACCGCCCCCGACCTGGCAGGCCTGCTGGCGGACTCGCAGCGGTTGTCGCGCGCCCTCGCAGTCCACAGCGACATCATCCGCAGCCGCACGGCGTATGTGCTGTTCGCCGCCGGGACGCTGCCGTTTTTCCACCGCTCCTTCATCCGCCGGGACGGGCTGACCTCCATCCGCCGCAGCTACACCCCGGAGGAATTGCGCGCCGCCCTCCCGCCGGAGTGGCGGGTGCTGCCCGATTCGCGTTTCCGCCAACTGGTGATCCATGAGCCCGATGCCTGAGGCGGCGCTCCCCCGGGGCCGGCCTGTTGAATCGCCCGGCGGCCGCCTGCTCGATGTCGCCGTGGTCGGCGGCGGCCCGGTGG
>NZ_JBNHGF010000811.1:0-499 GCF_059091005.1 Arthrobacter sp. Y3223164 | reverse complement strand
GGTCAGGATGCCCGGGACCAGCCGCTTGTACCGGCGCTGCTGCCGGGGCCGCCGCCAGACCAGGTAGGCGGTAACCGCTTCCGGCGAGGGCGCCGGCGTGCTGCCGCTGGTCGCTCCACCCTCTTCCGGCGCGCCCTGTCCCACCCGACCTGTGGCGGAATCGGCCGCACCGCAGAGTTCGTCCAGTGCCTCGAGCACGTGGCGCCGGACTGCCGGTGCATCGGGGCGCGACGCTTCGGCTGCCAGCGCATTAATGGCGGTGTCCGACGTCGTCCGCCCGCCCACCAATGACGGCGCCCGGTCGAGCTGGAGCCAGGACGCGACCAGCAGCTGCCATTGGTCCCGGCGCTCGAGGGAGCCGAACGTGGCGCCCGCAGGGACCACCCAGCGGGAGGTGTCTACGTCCAGGACGACCAGGCCGGCGGCGGCGGACAGCTCCAGCAGCCAGCCGGTCATGCCCGGCTCGATCCGCAACGCCTCGGCCAGCAGATCGGAATAT
>NZ_JBNHGF010000810.1:0-531 GCF_059091005.1 Arthrobacter sp. Y3223164 | reverse complement strand
CGGGCAGTGCCCGGGCCCGACGTCGCGGCCCTGGTCCGCGGGCTCTCTGCCGACCTGGGGGCGGCCGTGGAGATTGACGGCATCGAATACGAGGCACCGGCACCGGACGCGGCTTTGGAAGTGGAGGAGATGCCGGAACCGGACGAGGCCGAGGAGCTCGAAGCGCCGGACGCCGCCGAGCTGCGCACCGTGCTGGTGGGCCGGTTCCGGCGCGAGGACCTGATGATGTTCGGCGCCCTCAACGGCGTGGAACTCCACGTCCTGGAGCCCGATGCGGGCACGCCGGGCACGCAGGGCACGCCGGACCGGGCCGCACCCGGCCAGCGGATCGTCTTGGTCTACGGGGAGGCCGCGCCCGGGCTCTACAACTGGCCGGCCTCGGCCAAACCGATCGTGGCGCTGATGGACCTGGACGGCTTCCGCGCCGTCGAGGCATGGCTGCCGGGCACGCGGAGCGACCCGGACACCAGCTTCTGGCACGCCTGGGAGGCGCCGGCCAAGCCGTTCCCTTCCGCGTCCCGGGCCGACGCC
>NZ_JBNHGF010000809.1:0-534 GCF_059091005.1 Arthrobacter sp. Y3223164 | reverse complement strand
GCACGGCTCGCCCGTGGCCGGCGCGGTCCACCAGGCGGTGGGGCTGCTGCCGTCCGCCGTGGGCCGCAAGGCGATGGAGGCGGCAGGGGTGGACAGGCTCGACGCGCTCTACACCGCCATCGACGCCGTCCGGCGCGGCGGCACGATCTCGATCAGCGGCGTGTACGGCGGGATGAAGGACCCCCTGCCGATGCTGACCATGTTCGACAAGCAACTCCAGTTGCGGATGGGCCAGTGCAACGTGAAGCGGTGGATCGACGATCTGCTGCCGCTGGTCGACCACCCGTCGGACCCGCTGGGCGTGCTCGACCTGGCGACCCACCAGGTTCCGTTGGAGCAGGCGCCGGAGATGTACGAGAAGTTCCAGAAGAAGGAGGACGGCTGCATCAAGGTGGTGCTCAAGCCGTAGTCCTAAACGGATCGGCGGACCCCGGCTGTCATGGGTCGCCGGGGTCCGCCGTACCGGTTCAAACGAAGATAAAGTTCCAGGTCCCGGCGGCCACGGCGGCGGCGGCGGCCGCGCCGGCGACGACC
>NZ_JBNHGF010000808.1:0-536 GCF_059091005.1 Arthrobacter sp. Y3223164 | reverse complement strand
ACGTCCGACGGCCACGCCAGCCGGGGCTCCGGCAGGTGGCCGGCGACGGCGCCGTACCGGTCCGGATGCCACCGGTTGCCGCGAAGGTCGTAGAGCGGATCGCACTGGCTGGCGGTGTGGTGGTCCAACACCAGCTCGCCGGTCAGCTTGGCCAGGATGAAGGAGTTCAGGCTGTGCCAGTTCCGGGCGCGGGCGAAGACCTCCGGCTCCCGGTTGCGCAGCCAGCGGAGCTTCGGTCCCACGGCCTGGGAGGACAGGACCTTGCCCGCCTCGCGAAAGATTTCCTCGGCACCGAACTCCTCCGTTAATTCGCGGATTTCGACGACGGCGCGCGCGTCGATTCCGTACAGGATCGCCGGCCGCAACGGGACCAGGTTTTCGTCCGTGACCACCAGGGACGGACCCATCGCGCTGACACACACGCCGGCGACGGCCCCGGCGTCGTTCCGGGACAAGAGCTCCCGGCACAGCCGGACCACTTCCGCCCACGCCCCGCCCTCGGCGTCAAACTCGGCCCAGCCGGGCCGCGGGTAGCT
>NZ_JBNHGF010000807.1:0-537 GCF_059091005.1 Arthrobacter sp. Y3223164 | reverse complement strand
GACGTGGACGGCGTGCGCGTGCACAGCGTGAGGCTGCGCGGCCTGGTGGCGCACCAGGAGGTGCTGCTCGGCGGGCCGGGCGAACAACTGACCATCCGGCACGATTCCTTCGACCGCGCCTCCTTCATGCCCGGCGTCCTGCTGGGCGTCCGGACCGTCGCCGGGCGGCCCGGACTGACCTACGGACTCGACGGGTACCTGGAACTTTCATGAGCAACGCCGAACACACGGGTCCCGCAGCGGACGGCGGCAACGGCCGCATCGGCTGGTATGCCCGGCACGGAGCCAAGATCTGGGTCGGCGTGATTATCGTGCTGCTGGTGGGCTACCTGGGAGCCACGCTGCAGCGGGCCTGGCTGATGCTCAGCGAACCCGACCCCGTAGCCAAGGGCTTGGGCATTGCGCTGGTGGTCCTGCCGATCATCGGGGGCTGGGCGCTCAGCCGGGAATTGCTGTTCGGCGCGCGGATGTCCAGGCTGGCCCGGACCCTGGAAGCCGAAGGCGGGCTGCCCGTGGACGACCTGCCGCGCACGCCGG
>NZ_JBNHGF010000806.1:0-538 GCF_059091005.1 Arthrobacter sp. Y3223164 | reverse complement strand
CGGCGCGACGGCCGGCGAGCATGCGCTGCCCGCCCTCTCCGACTTCCACAGCACGGCGGGCGGCGGCGTCCGCGGCACCATCACCGAACGCGACGGACGCGCGAGCACCGTCGTCGTCGGCCGCAACAACTGGATGGACGAGAACGGCATCGCCCTCACCGACACCCACCGCCGAACCCTGCTGGAGCAGCAGCAGGCCGGGTCCACGGCGGTCTGGGTCGCCGTCGACGGCACCATCGCCGGAATAGTCAGCCTGCAGGACACCGTGAAGGAGAACTCGGCGGCCGCCATCGCACGGTTCAAGGACCTGGGGCTGCACCCCATCCTGCTCACCGGCGACAACGCAGCGGTGGCCGCCGAGGTGGCCGCCGAGGTCGGCATCGCCCCCGGGGACGTCTTCGCCGACGTACTCCCCGAGGAGAAGGTGGCCGCGATCAAGCGGCTGCAGGACGAGGGCAAGACGGTGGCAATGGTGGGCGACGGCGTGAACGACGCCGCCGCGCTGGCCCAGGCCGACCTGGGCATCGCCATGGGCGCC
>NZ_JBNHGF010000805.1:0-539 GCF_059091005.1 Arthrobacter sp. Y3223164 | reverse complement strand
ATGATGCTGTGCGGCCCGCAGGGCAAAGCCGCCGCGGAATTGCTGCCCGGCGTCGCAGGCGTGTTCAGCTGGGCCAGCCCGTGGATCGTCGACCCCGCCCCACCGGCGACCCGGGAGCACGTGGCCGCGCTGGCGGACTGGGTCCGGGCCTCAGAGATCTCCGAGGCCGTCATCCTCACGTCCTTCCACCAGTCGCCGTTGCCGCTGGCGCTGCTGCTGCGGCTGGCCGGCGTCGGGCGCATCACCGGCGCTTCCGTCGATTACGCCGGGTCGCTGCTGGATCAGCGGCTGCGCCCCGGCGAGGACTTCCCGGAGGACCAGCCGGAGGCCGAACGGGCGCTGCAGATCGCCGCTGCCGCCGGGTACCGGCTTCCGCCCGACGACGACGGCCGGCTGCAGGTGCAAGGCATCCCGGACACCACCGACCTGACCGGCGGCGAACCCTACATCGCCGTGCACCCCGGCGCCTCCGTCCCGGCGCGCGCGTGGCCGCCCCTGCACCACGCCGCCGCCGTCGAACTGCTGATCGGCGCCGGCTA
>NZ_JBNHGF010000804.1:0-540 GCF_059091005.1 Arthrobacter sp. Y3223164 | reverse complement strand
GGCGCCCACCGCGGCGGCCAGGGACCCGTGGGCGGCCACCGAGGCGCGCAGGCCCGGCATCACCGAGTCCACGTCCAGCACATCCGGATCCGCCGAGTACACCCCGCCTGCCACCGGCGCGACCAGTTTCTGCAGCACGGCATCACCCATCCGGGCGCGCACCAGCTGGCCCAGGCTGAGCTGCTCGCGGCGCAGCAGCGAACCCAGCGGCATGACCTTGTCGCCCGAGGCGCGCAACGCCGCCCGGCGGCCGATGGCACGCACCACGTCCGGGTCGGAAGGGTCTGCCGGGATGCCGAGCACGCCCGTCTTCGGGAGCCGTTGCGCACCGTCCGGCAGCTGGATCCAGGCGCCGGCCGGGTTCGGCTGGACAATGTCGTTGCCCAGGCCCAGTTCGCCGATCAGGTCCGGGACCACGCTGGAGCGCGTCGCGAAAGATTCGGCGCCGGCGTCGAGCATCAGCCCGCCCACCTCATGCCGGACCACGCAGCCGCCGAACCGGGGGCCACGCTCCAGGACCGTCACCTCGACGCCGGCCAG
>NZ_JBNHGF010000803.1:0-542 GCF_059091005.1 Arthrobacter sp. Y3223164 | reverse complement strand
CCAGCCGGTCAGGCGGCTGCTCGGCGGGCTGTCCGCCGCCGAGATCAGGCTCGAGGGCCCGTCAGGGGGCCACACCTCCGACGTCGACACGTGGCAGGACGCCGGCCGCTTTGGCATTGTTCGGCCCGCCCCGTAGCCTGAAGCAAACGTTGTACGAGCCCGCGCACGGGCGGATCGGAGGCCACTGTGTCCGGAGCGGACGAACTACTCTCCCCGTATGTCAGCGAACTGCTCCAGGCGCTGGAAATCGAAGACACGCCGGTGGACATCGACGCGGTGCTGGGGCTGGCCGGCGTCGCGGCGCACAGCGTGATTCGACCGGCGGCGCCGCTGACCACGTTCGTGGTGGGCTACGCGGCCGGTCTGGCGGCCGCCACCGGACAGGCAACACCCGAGGTGGCCATGCGCGCCGCATCCAGGGTGGCCGACGAAGTGGCGCGCCGGCACGGCGCAGTGCAGGAGTGAGTGGCTCCGGACTGCGCTGGGACGACGCCCGCAGAGCCGCCTATGCCGCGGGCCGGGAGGCGGGGCGGCCCGATCCC
>NZ_JBNHGF010000802.1:0-543 GCF_059091005.1 Arthrobacter sp. Y3223164 | reverse complement strand
GCCGGCGCCGACATCGGGCCGGTTCCGCTGGCCTAGCGGACCCGGGCCGACATCGGGCCGGTTCCGCTGGACTACCGGACCGGGTACGACAGCCTTCGCCGCCGGCGGGGCCACGCCCGCCGATTAAGGGGAGTACGGAAACAGATGGCTTCGATGCCTGCTGCCGAAATCGACATCAGTAACGACCTGGTGCAGCGGTTGCTCTCGGACCAGTTCCCGGACCTCGCCCGGCTGCCACTGGTGCGGGTGGCCAACGGGCGGGACAACGTGACGTTCAAACTCGGAGCCGATCTGGCCGTCCGGCTGCCGCGCCGGACCGCGGCAGGGGATCTGGTGCTGCATGAACAGCAGTGGCTCCCGTCCCTGGCCCGGGAGCTGCCCCTCGCCGTGCCGGCCCCGACGCGCCGCGGCAGCTCGACGTCGTACTATCCCTGGTCCTGGTCGGTAGTGCCGTGGCTGGAGGGCCGGGCTGCCTGGCGCCTTCAGCCGGAGGAACGGCGATCGCTGGCCCCGGGGCTGGCGGCGTTCGTGGCCGCGCTGCAC
>NZ_JBNHGF010000801.1:0-546 GCF_059091005.1 Arthrobacter sp. Y3223164 | reverse complement strand
AGCCGCGGGTGTGGCGCGGCTTGCGCGCGGCACCAAAGCCGCGGTCGCTGCGCTCCCCGCCGAATCCACGGTCGGAGCGGTCCCCGCTGAAGCTGCGTTCGCCGTCGGTCTTGTACGGACGGTCGCCCTCAAACTTCTTCTTGTAGGGGCGGTCGCTTTCGAACTTCTTCTTGAACGGACGGTCGCCCCGGTCGCTGCGGAAGCCGCCGCGGTGTCCGCCGGCGACGTCGTCGCGGTCCCGGCGCGGCTTGCGGCCGCCATCCAGCTCCAGGTGGATCAGCTCGCCGCCGATGCGGGTCTTGGACAGCGCGCGCAGCTGGTCCTTGCTCAGGTCAGCGGGCAGCTCGACCAGCGAGTGGTCCGAGCGGATGTCGATGCCGCCGATCTGCGCGGCGGACAGGCCGCCCTCGTTGGCGATGGCGCCGACGATGGAGCCGGGCATCACGCGGTTCCGGCGCCCCACGGCGATCCGGTACGTGGCGTTGCCCTCGGTCAGCGTGCGGGACGGGCCCCGCGAATTCATGGCGTCGCGTCCGCCGCCGGCAC
>NZ_JBNHGF010000800.1:0-548 GCF_059091005.1 Arthrobacter sp. Y3223164 | reverse complement strand
CCGCCGCGCTGGACCGCCGCGCCTGCCGGGCGGCCGCCGAGGATCGCTTCAGCGCGGCACGCATGACGGCTGACCACCTGAACCTCTACGCCCGGCTGCTGGCCGGACAAACCTAACGACGGCGGGACGGGCCAGGCGACGGCCGCCCAGGGCTAGCGACGGTGGATGGACTTGTAGCTGACGTAGGCGTTGAGTCCTTCTATCCCGTACTCGGTGCCGAGGCCCGAGTCGTGCCTGCCGCCGAACGGGGCCGAGTGGTTGGAAGCGAAGAAATTGATGCCCACCGAGCCGGTGTCCATGCGATCGGCCACGGCGAGCGCCGCGTCCTGGTCCTGGCCGAACACGAGTCCGCCCAGCCCGAACCCGGTGTTGTTCGCCAGCGCCACGGCTTCGTCCAGGTCCGTGTATTTCAACACGGCCAGGGCCGGCCCGAAGACCTCCTCGCGGGCGATGCGCATATCCGGTGTCACGTCGGCGAACACCGTGGGCTCCACGAAGTATCCGCCCTCGAGCCCGCCGCCGAGCCGCGCGGCCCGCCCGCCGGTGGT
>NZ_JBNHGF010000799.1:0-554 GCF_059091005.1 Arthrobacter sp. Y3223164 | reverse complement strand
CAAGCCGCGCCACACCCGCGGCTAGCCTCCGCGCAGGCCGCGCCTCCCGCGGCTCGCCTGGCCGGTTTGGCTTTCAGCCAGGAACCACCCCTCCGGGGCACTTGTCATTGGACAGGTGCCCCGGAGGCATTTAACGTTCCTGCCGCTTTCATGCAACGTCCCCGCCACGTTCAACCCGCCGGCCGGGTGCCGGAAACCACCGTGGAGGCGTGCTCCTCGGAACGGGCGATGGCCGGAACCAGTCCGCGCGCTTCGAAGGCCCCGGCCGCTGCCTCCGCCTGCCGCTCACTCGTTTCCACCAGCACCGACCCGCCCGGCGCGAGCCAGTCCGACGCCCCCTCCGCGACCCGCCGCATGACAGCCAGGCCGTCAGGGCCGCCGTCGAGCGCCCACGGTGCTTCGTGGAGGCGGGCTTCGGGCGGCAGCAACGTGATTTCCTCTGTGGGCACGTAGGGGACGTTCGCGGCCAGGACGTCGACGCGGCCGCGCAATGCCGCCGGCAGTGCCGCGTACAGGTCGCCCACGTGCACCTGTGCCCCCGGCAGGTTCGCGCG
>NZ_JBNHGF010000798.1:0-559 GCF_059091005.1 Arthrobacter sp. Y3223164 | reverse complement strand
CGCGGCCGGGACCGGCGCGTCCAGCGCCGCCGTTGTGGATCCCCGGTGGCAGCCGGACGGCCTGGCCGGTCCGGTAAACCCTCCGGTGGACCCCTCATGGAAGCCCGCTCCGCCGGCCGCGGCCCCGGGCGCCGTCGCCAAGCCGCCAACCCGGGAAGCCTCTGACACACCCCGGATGGTTACCGTCACCGCCGGGGATTCCCTCTGGCAGCTCGCGGCCGCCGAACTGGGCGCGCTGGCGACCGACGTGGAGATCGCCGAGCGGTGGCCGGAGTGGTATGCCGCCAACCAAACCCTCATCGGTCACGACCCCTCCCTGATCAAACCCGGGCAAACGCTCGTCGTACCTCCCCCCGGATAGAAGCTTTCCGGAAGCGGCCGTCAGACGCACACGGGAGCCGCGCCGTGTGGCGCGGCTGGAAGCCAAGGCAGTACCAGTGGAAGGAAGGGCAGGACATGGACAACGTGCGACACCTCCCGGCCGTGCAGACGCCGGAAAAGGAAGCCGCGGCGGGCGCGTGCCCTGACGCGCTGGCACCGGCGAGCGGGGCGCCCCGGC
>NZ_JBNHGF010000797.1:0-559 GCF_059091005.1 Arthrobacter sp. Y3223164 | reverse complement strand
GTCTCGGTCAACACCATGTTCAGCGCGGCGGAGCGGCCGCGGCGGGAACCCTTGTGGAAGTTGTCGATCAGGTTCTGGTCATTGGTGTAGGAGTGCACCGTTTCCACGTGGCCGTGGGCAATGCCGAACTTGTCGTTCAGCGCCTTGAGGACCGGGGTGATGGCGTTGGTAGTGCAGGAGGCAGCGGAGACGATCTTGTCCTCGTCGGTGATGTCTGCATGGTTCACGCCGTGCACGATGTTCTTCAGACCGCCCTTGCCGGGAGCGGTGAGGAGCACGCGGGAGACGCCGGGGCACTGCAGGTGCTGGGACAGCCCGGCCTCGTCGCGCCACTTGCCCGTGTTGTCCACCACGATGGCGTCCTTGATGCCGTACTGGGTGTAGTCGACGGACGCCGGGTCGTTGGAGTAGATGAACTGGATCAGGGTGCCGTTGGCCTGGATGGTGTTGTTTTCTTCATCCACGGAGATCGTGCCCTCGAAGGGGCCGTGCACCGAGTCGCGGCGGAGCAGGCTGGCGCGCTTGACCAGGTCGTCGTCGCTGCCCTTGCGGACGACGA
>NZ_JBNHGF010000796.1:0-567 GCF_059091005.1 Arthrobacter sp. Y3223164 | reverse complement strand
CCGTGGCCAAGGCCGGCGGCGTGGCCAACAAGGTCACCGCGGTCAGTCGGGCCGGCGGGGCAGCGGCCAAGGTGCTGGACTTCTCCGGCCTGTCCAAGACCGCGGGCCTGACCACCCGCGCCATCGATTTCTCCACCAACTTCAAGTTCACTGCCATCGATGTCACGACCAGCGGCTTCAAGACGGTCACCGGCACGGTCCGCCCCTACGTCAGCACCGCCGGCCACGCTTTCACCGACGGGCTGCGCCACGCCGCCTCGGGCCTGCGCGCCGGCGCGGACAACTTCACGACGTCGCTGCGCACCGGCACGGACAACCTGGCGAACGCGCTGGGCGGCCCGCGCCTGGCTACCGCGGGCGGCGGTTACACTACCGGGCACCGCTTCGATGTGGAGACGCCGTCCGGCCGGAACGCCAACACGATCATGAACTTTGACGCGGACGGACCCAGACCGTCGTCGCGCACCGGCGGCTACACCGTGCCGGAACGTCCCGGCCCTCCGCAGTACGGCCAGCGGATTGAGACGCCGGAGGCCAAGTCGGCGCCGGCACGCACTCCCGACGCGG
>NZ_JBNHGF010000795.1:0-567 GCF_059091005.1 Arthrobacter sp. Y3223164 | reverse complement strand
CGGCCCGTGACGCGGGCCCGTGACGCGGGCCGGGGGCGCGGGCCGCGTCACGGGCGGTGCTTCACAGAGCGGTAACCGGTGCACCTCCCGCGCGGGCCGAACCATAAACTGGTGGCATGACCGACCCCCGCCTTGCCGATGATTACGACCCGACCGCCAGCTCCCTCTCCGATCAGGTGGCGCCCGAGGTGATGGCGGAGCTGTTGGCGGTGCGGGGAAGCATCGACAACATCGACGCGACGCTGGTCTATCTGCTCGCCGAGCGGTTCAAGGCCACCCAGCGGGTGGGGTACCTGAAGGCCGCGCACAAACTGCCGCCGGCCGACCCCGACCGCGAGACCGCCCAGATCAACCGGTTGCGGCGGCTGGCCGAAGAAGCGCATTTGGATCCGGCCTTTGCCGAGAAGTTCCTGAACTTCATCATTTCGGAGGTCATCAGGCACCACCAGGCCATCTCCGACGAGCACAACGGCGGCAACTGACATGGCCGCCGGTTCCCACGGGCCTGCCGCCGACGTGCCTGCCGGGCCCGGGCGGCCCGCCCACGTGAGCGCCACCGGGCTGGGC
>NZ_JBNHGF010000794.1:0-569 GCF_059091005.1 Arthrobacter sp. Y3223164 | reverse complement strand
CCAGCCCCAGCTGCGCCGCGACGCGGAGTGTGCGGCTGACGTCGGGCTCCTGCAGCACCAGCTTGAACATCGGCACGGCGTCGTCGGCCCGCCCCATCTCGGCCAGCACATGGGCCGCGAAGAGTTCGGCGTTGCCGGCCGAGGCTGCGTCGTCGGCAGCGGAGTAGAGGTCCGCCGCCTGCAGCGCCGCCGAGACCGCCCCGGTGCCGTCCTCCAGCGCCCACAGCCCCCTCGCCCGCGTGTCGCTGTAGTCCGCCTCGTACCACCGGGCCCCGTAGAGGTGCGCCAGCCGGATTGCCTCGTCCAAGACAGTGAGCCCGTCCGGGTCGCCGGCCTCGCACAGGGCATGTCCGAGGGCATGCAGGGCCTGCGGCAGCGCGGCGTCGTCGTCCTCGGCCTTGCGGGCCGCGGCCACCGCCGCCTCGAAGCAGACCAGCGCGTCCGTGTCGCGGTCCTCGCGGGAGAGCAGCGTGCCGGTCGCCAGCAGGCCGCGGGCCGCCTCGCCGAACCCGCCGCCGTGGCTGAATTCGGCCACCGCCCGGCGCCAGCAGTCCAGGGCGTCGGCGGTC
>NZ_JBNHGF010000793.1:0-571 GCF_059091005.1 Arthrobacter sp. Y3223164 | reverse complement strand
GGCGGACAGCCCGATCACGCCCGCGATGACCGCCATGACCAGGCCCCAAAGCCAGACCGCGAAGCCCTGCCGGACGCCATCGAAGCGCGCCATCCGTCCGGCCACGTAGCCGCCTGCAAAATAGGCGATCAGGATGCCGGCCGCCAGTGCCGCCCCCGCGATCATGGCGTCCGGCCCGTTGCCGGCGGAGATGTCGTCCAGCCTGCCGCGCACGTCGGCCTCGTTGGCGAGGCCGAAAACCGCGGCGGCACCGGCGGCGACCGCAGTGAGCAACACGATCATGGCCGTGGCGGCCAGCCAGCCGAAGAACGCAGACCCCAGCCTCAGCCCGCCGTAGGCATTGTGCTGCCGCTGGTACAGCAAGTCCTCGTCGAGGGTTGGTTCGGGGCGGTAGGCGCTGGTGTCCTGGTAGCTCCGCTCGGCGTACATCCCGTCATTCGGGCTCCCGCCGGCGGCGTCCGGGTCCATGCCGTCCGCCGTGGGCGGGCGGCCGAACACGGCCGTGTCCGGGGGGTCGTTTCTGGTGCGGTCCTGGCCCGCTGCCGGCATGGCCTCGGTCGGCGGGGGTTCG
>NZ_JBNHGF010000792.1:0-574 GCF_059091005.1 Arthrobacter sp. Y3223164 | reverse complement strand
GGCGGCACCATCCACGAGGCGGTGGTGCTGGGCACGGCCGCCGGCGCGCTGAACGTGACCCGCCACGGCCTGGGCACCGGCGAAGAGGGCGCCATTCGGAACCTGACCAAGCTGGTGACGGTCTCGCCCTACGACGGCGGCGGGAAGGCAGCAGGACGGCAAATCAGCCCCGACGAGTTGGCGCGGAAGGTTCAAGAACAATGACCAAGCCGAAGATGGTCCTGATCACCAACGACGACGGCATCGACTCCCCGGGCCTGCACGCCCTGGCAGCAGGAGTCCTGGAGGCCGGCCTGAACGTGACGATCGCGGCGCCGGTTGCGGAAGCCAGCGGCAGCAGCGCGTCCATTACGGCCCGGGAGGACGAGGGCCGCATCCGGATCGAGCGGCGCACGTTGAAGGGCCTGGAGTCCGTGCCGGCGTTTGCCGTGCACGGCACGCCGGGCTTCATTGCCATGATCGCGCCGCACGGTGCCTTCGGGGACGGCCCGGACGTGGTGCTCTCCGGGGTGAACCGCGGCGCGAACGTGGGCCGGGTGATCCTGCACTCCGGCACGGTCGGCGCCGCGCTGAC
>NZ_JBNHGF010000791.1:0-575 GCF_059091005.1 Arthrobacter sp. Y3223164 | reverse complement strand
ACACCCTGCGGCAGAGCGCCTTCCTGCGCCCGGGCAACCGGAGCCGCCGGGTCGACGGGTTGCACTACGCTGGCAGCTCGGTCCGGCCGGGCATTGGCGTGCCCATGTGCCTGATCAGCGCCGAACTGGTGCTCAAGGCCGTGCAGGGGATCGGGACGCCGGGCGCACTGCCGGAACCGGACCCGGCGGCGCCCGGCCCCGCGCCGTCGTCGGACAGTGCGGGGAGGAGTACATGATCTACCTGGCCGTGCTGGTGGCGCTGCTGGGCTGCATGGCCCTGCTGGACGCGCGCTACAGGCTGTTCTTCTTCGCCCGCCCGGTCGCGGCCGCCGTCACGATGGCCATCGGACTGGCGTACTTCCTAGCCTGGGACGTCTGGGCGATCGCGCTGGGAATCTTCGTGCACCGCGACTCGCCGCTGATGACCGGCCTGATGCTGGGCCCCGAGTTGCCGCTGGAGGAGGCGTTCTTCCTGGCCTTCCTCTGTTACCAAACCATGGTCCTGTTCACCGGGCTGCTGGCATGGGGCCGGCACCGGCGGGCGGCCCGCGCGGCCAGGCCGCAGCTGGTCAGCC
>NZ_JBNHGF010000790.1:0-575 GCF_059091005.1 Arthrobacter sp. Y3223164 | reverse complement strand
TCCCAGCTGCCGTCGGCCTGCGCCGCGGCCACTGCAGCCCGGCCGGCCTCGTGCATCTTCCCGGCCTGCTCCAGCCGCTCGATGTGCCCGACGTTCCGCAGCGACCAGATGCTGCGCTTCGTCCGCGGGGTGAAGCGTTGGAGGGTGCTTTCCGCGTCGCGCCGCTTGCCCTGCCCGTCGATCCAGCCGAAACACAACGCCTCGTCCAGGGCGGCGGCATAATCCAAGGCTGTAACCGTTCCACCCTTCTTGCCCAGGATCAGCCAGACGCCGGCCGACGAGGCATGGTTCTCCTCCAACCAGGCCCGCCATGCGGCGGCGTCTGGCACCAGCAACTCCGGAAGCTCAACGGCCATGCCCTCATGGCAGCACGGCAGGGCCGCGCCGTCTAGTGTTTTGGGGTATCGTCCCGTGCCGGCCCAAGGAGGAACCCAGATGCTGCGCGTCCGTCCCGTATTGTCCACCTCCCGCATCGGGCCGTGGCGGGAGTTGTTGACCGCGGCGGGGTTGGCCTGCGTGGCCCACGACGGCGGTGCCCGGCATGAGTTCGCCGCCGGCTCGGGGCGGCTGGACCT
>NZ_JBNHGF010000789.1:0-576 GCF_059091005.1 Arthrobacter sp. Y3223164 | reverse complement strand
GGCCCCGATTGCCTCCGCCGGACCGGCCGACGGCGTGGTGGTGCTCACGGAGGCGAAGGGGGTGCCGCTGGCCCAGGCTTTGATGGACGACGGCGCCGCCAGCCTGGCGCCCGAAACCCTCCTGGCGCTGCTGGATGAGCTCCCGGCCGGTGTGCTGGAACTCTCGCGTCGCCCGGCCTGGGCCGACCGCGCAGCCGACTACGCCAAGGCAGCGGCGGCCGTGCTCCCCGACGAGCAGGACCGGGTGTTTAACCTGGCCGATCGGGTGGAACAGCTGCTGGCGGCCACCGACGCCGGCCCGCTGGTCCCGACGCACGGCGACTTTTACGAGGCGAACCTGCTGGTGGACGGCGGGAAGATTACCGGACTCATGGACGTGGACTCGCTGGGGCCGGGCCATCTGGTGGACGACCTGGCCTGTTTCCTCGGGCACCTGGCCGTGCTGCCCGCCGTGCACCCGGGGTACGTGCATGTCCCGGCGGCGCTGGAACGTTTCGCTGCCGCTTTCGACACCGTGGTGGACCCGGCGGCCCTGCGCGGCCGGGCCGCCGGCGTGGCGCTGTCGCTGGTGGCCGG
>NZ_JBNHGF010000788.1:0-577 GCF_059091005.1 Arthrobacter sp. Y3223164 | reverse complement strand
GGGCAAGCAGGACCCGGACTTCCGCTACGCAAACCTGGCGGTACGCAGCAAGCGGCTCCACCAGGCCTCGATCCGGGCAAGCGACTCGTCGATGTCCAAGAACTCCCCCGACACCAGCTCGGCCCGGCCCAGCCGCGACATCCGGGAGCCGCTGTCTTCCAGGGCCATCACGATGCCGCCGGAAAGCTGGCCGACGGCGCGGCGCAGCTCGTCGGCGGAGATGCCGTCGGCCGCCAGCCGGTCGAGTTCGGCCCCGAGCAGGTCGATGACCTGGCCGGTCTTGGCCGGCGAACAACCGGCATACATGCCGAAGTAGCCCGCATCGGCGTAGGCGCCGGAGAACGAATAGGTGGCGTAGGCCAGGCCCCGTTTCTCCCGGATCTCCTGGAAGAGCCGGGAGGACATGCCGCCGCCCAGCACGGCATTGAGCACGCTCATGACGAAGCGGCGCTCGTCGGTGGCGTTGATGGACGGGCAGCCCATGACGATGTTGGCCTGCTCGACCGGGCGGCGGTGCACGTAGGTGCCGGCGACCGGGGCGATGGCCGCGGCCGCGGTCTCCCGCCTCGGCACCGGG
>NZ_JBNHGF010000787.1:0-579 GCF_059091005.1 Arthrobacter sp. Y3223164 | reverse complement strand
AACGCCGTGGAAGCCACCGTGACCGAACTCGTCCCGCACGGCGGCCTGGTCACGGTCAGGGCCGGCGCGCTGGCCGCCGAGGTCACGCCCGCCGCGGTTTCCGACCTGTCGCTGGCGCCGGGGGAACGCGTGCACTTTGTGGTCAAGGCGGCCGAGGTATCGATCTACCCGCGCTGACGTCCCCGTGCGGGGCCGCCCAAGGCCGTCCCCTAGGATGGCAGCAGAACATGCACGCGCGGCACCCTTTCCGGCACCCGGCCGTCGGTTCCGCCTGCGACAAGGAGGGCCAGTGGCACAGAGCGTTGCCGGGCATTGCGCCGTCGTCGAGGAATTGCTCCGTCACGCCGCACGGGACTGCCTCGCCGGGAGCGAGACGGTGGCGCTGGCGTCGGCCCTCGGGCGGGTGCTGGCCGCCGACGTGGCCGCGCCGATGAGCCTGCCGCCCTTCGCGAACTCGCAGATGGACGGCTACGCGGTCCGCAGCACGGAGACAACCGGCGGGGCGGGGTTCGCCGTGGCCCCGGCGATTCCCGCGGGCTATGCCGCCCCGGCGTTGCCGCCGAACGCGGCCGCGCCGAT
>NZ_JBNHGF010000786.1:0-582 GCF_059091005.1 Arthrobacter sp. Y3223164 | reverse complement strand
ACGGCGTCGGCCAGGGCCAACAGGTCGTCGGGGTTGGGGACCGGCGCCTGCTCGGGCAGGGCCAGCCGCATGACTTCCCAGCCGCGGGGCACGGTCAGCCGTTCGGCGTGCTCGGCACACAGGTCGTAGCAGTGGGGCTCGGCGTAGGTTGCCAGCGGGCCCAGCACGGCGGTGGAATCGGCATACACGTACGTCAAAGTAGCGATGGCCGACCGCTGACAGGCCGAGCGTGAACATTGACGAATGGATCCCACGAGAATGCATCCTACTCCGGGCCTTCCTCCTTCCCGACCACCGGCGCGGGCCGGTGGTCGAAGATTAGGTCACAATCGGGTCGCGCGGACGCGGCCCGCCGGACGGCGCACCGCTGGCGGATGCTCCGGAGCGACGCTGCCGGTGCCGGGTGGGTCGCCGCGGGACGCTTCGGCGTACCGCCGCGGGGCCCGGGTGCCTTATTCCGGTCCCCGGGCTTAAAGTCGGTATATGGACAACGGACCATCACTGACCCTCTCGCTGGACAGCGACGGCGGTGGCTGGCGCCGTCCGTTTGCCGCACGACGCCGGAACCGCCGCGGCCGCGGG
>NZ_JBNHGF010000785.1:0-582 GCF_059091005.1 Arthrobacter sp. Y3223164 | reverse complement strand
GGCGGCGCCGCGGGCGGTACTGCGGGTGGTCCCGGAGAGCGCTGGATTTACGACGGCGCCCACGACCCGGTGTTCGTGGCCGCCTGGCTGGAACTGATGCGGCGGCAGTCGGTGACGGGCGACGGGCACACCCGCGGCCACGCCGGGGCCGGATTCGATTCCTGGCCGGAGTTCACCACCGGGCTGCAGGCCTCCGTGCTGCTGGGTGAGCAGTCGAACACCTCGGTGGTGGTCCAGTCCGACCAGGGTCCGCTGATCGTGAAGTTCTTCCGCGTGCTGGAAGCCGGCACCAATCCGGACGTCGAGGTCGGAGTGCTGCTCACGGAGGCCGGGTGCCGCGAAGTCCCGGTCACGTACGGCTGGGTGACCGGCGGCTGGCTGACTCCCGGACAGGACAACGACGGCGGCGACCGCCTCTGGGACACCGGACACCTGAGCGTGCTGCGGGAATTCATTCCGGACAGCCAGGATGCGTGGCGCACCGCGTCGGGCTCCGCCCTGGACGGCACGGACTTCAGCTCCCAGGCCCGCGAGCTCGGCGCCGTCACCGGACGGATCCACCGCAGCCTGCGCGACGCGGCC
>NZ_JBNHGF010000784.1:0-586 GCF_059091005.1 Arthrobacter sp. Y3223164 | reverse complement strand
TGCGCGCCGTTGGTCGGCGGTGTACTCGGCCGACGGTGAAGGACCGCTGGCCGCCCGGGGCCGCTGCATCGTTCAGCTGATCGGGCTGGGACGCACCGGTGCAGCGTTGGGCACCGCCCTGGCTGCGGCCGGCGTCGGCACGCTTCTGCTCGAGGATTCGGCGGTCGCCGCGGCCTCAGATGTCGGTTCCGGCGCCATCCGGCTCGCCGACATCGGTCTGGGCCGCGGGCAGGCCGTGCGGCGGGCGGTGCACCAGGTGGATCCCACGGTAGCCTGCCACCTCTTGCCCGGCTCGACCGCGGAGCAGGGTGGCGCAGGCATCTTTCCGCGCGCGCTCAGCCTGGCCGTCTACGTCGACCGCGACGTGGCCGATCCCCGGGTCGCCGCGGCGCTCATGAGCCGGGGACACCCGCACCTGAGCGTCCTGGTGCGCGAGCAGGACACCCTGATCGGACCGTTGGTGGTCCCCGGCCAGACAAGCTGCCTTGGCTGCGTGGAACTGCACCGCGCCGACGCCGATCCGGGGTGGCCGGACGTCGTTGCCCGGTTGACCAGCCGGCCGGCGGAGCCGCAGGCAGACCGGGGC
>NZ_JBNHGF010000783.1:0-597 GCF_059091005.1 Arthrobacter sp. Y3223164 | reverse complement strand
GGCGTGGCGTCGGTTTCCGCCCCGGTCCGCGGTCCGTCCGGGCGGGTCATCGCCGCGGTTTCCATTTCCGGGCCGATCGAGCGGCTCACGCGGCAACCCGGCCGGCTGCATGCCGAGGTGGTCTGCAACGCGGCCGCCCAACTGACCGAAGCCCTGCGAAAGACCAACGACTAGCAGCGCTTCAGCCCCTGAAATGGTCCCATCCCCGAACCCGGACGGGGACGCCGTCGAGGGTCACCGTATCCTTCCCGCCGCCGACCACTCCGATGGCGGCGAACCCCGCCGGCAGGGTTTGTGCTGCTGGGAAGGTACACAGCAGGCCATGGTCTTCGCCGCCGCCGAGGACCCAGTCGCTGGGCTCCGCCCCCACCAGGGCCGCTGCCTCGTCCAAGGGTGCGGCAAAGTGCCGCAACTGCGCCGACTCAAGGTTTACCGCGACACTGCTGGCGCGGGCCAACCGCGCCGCATCACGGAGCAGGCCATCCGAGATGTCCATCATGGCGGTCGCGCCACATTCGGCCGCAGCGGGGCCGGCGCTCAGCGGAGGCACCGGCCGGGACTGGATTCCGGCGAGCTCTCGCAGCGGAGCCGGGGTCC
>NZ_JBNHGF010000782.1:0-600 GCF_059091005.1 Arthrobacter sp. Y3223164 | reverse complement strand
GTCGCCACCGCGTTGTCGCTGGCCGGGGGCGAGCGGGCGGCCGACGCCGGCCGGCTCACGCGCTACCGCGACTACCTGATCGACACCGTCCTGCGGGAACTGCCCGGGACCATGTTGACCGGTCATCGCAGCGAACGGCTGCCCGCCAGCGCCTCCTTCTGCTTCCCGGGAACCTCCGGCGAGGCGGTGCTGCTGGAACTGGAACGCCGCGGGGTGGTCTGCTCCAGCGGGTCGGCCTGCGCCGCCGGCTCCGACGAGCCGTCCGCGGTGCTGCTGGCCATGGGAATCGAACCGTCCGTGGCGCAGACCGCGGTGCGGCTGACCTTCACGGCCGGCGTGAAGGAAGCCGAGATCGCCCTGGCGGCCCGCTCCGTCGTCGCCGCCGTCCAAGAGGTCCAGGCGCTGCGGCGCTGAGGTTCCCGACGACGCCCCGGGACACGGCGCGGTCCTATACCGGACCGGTCCTCCCGCTGGGTACGGTGGAGTCCTCACGGACCGGAGGGGAGCGCAGCATGATCAGGCGAAGGATTCCGGGCCGGGGTGCCGCCGCGGCGCTGTGCGTGGCGCTCGTGTCCGGCTGCGGCCTGCTGCCCGACGACG
>NZ_JBNHGF010000781.1:0-601 GCF_059091005.1 Arthrobacter sp. Y3223164 | reverse complement strand
GCGGCGGCAGCGCCCGCGTGGCGGCGTCGGCCTCCGGCGGCGCCGAGTTCACGGTCACGTTCTCGCCCACCCCGCCCAACGCCCGCGCGCAGGGAGTTCCGGTCCCATGAGCCAGATCCGCACGGTCGTCATCGACGACGACAAAGAAGTTGCCGGGGTACACACCGGCTTCCTGCTGGCCCACGGCGCCTTCGACGCCGTGGGTACCGCATACACCGGGGCCGAGGGCCTGGCCATGGTCGCGGCGCTACGGCCCGAACTGGTGCTGCTGGACATCCACCTGCCGGACATGAGCGGCATCGACGTGCTGCGCGCGGTCCGGAACCTTCCCGGCGAACCTGTCGACGTGATCGCGATAACTGCGGCACGCGAACTGGACACGGTGCGGGCCGCGATGGCCGGCGGCGTGCTCCACTACCTCGTCAAGCCGTTCAACGCGCGGGTGCTGATGGAGCGGCTGGACGCCTATGTGGAACACCGCCGGCACATCAGCGGCAGCGACGACTCCGCCGTGCTGGACCAGGACGGCATCGACCGGCTGCTCGCGCCGCAGCTCGATGCCGGCAGGGAGTCCGCCCGGCGGGACGCGGACGGAACGGCC
>NZ_JBNHGF010000780.1:0-605 GCF_059091005.1 Arthrobacter sp. Y3223164 | reverse complement strand
GACAGCCCCGTCTCCGGCAGGACGTCGGCCAGGCTTCGGCCAGCCGCCCAGCCGTACAGCGGGCGGACCAGCCCGGTCTCCGGTTCCGGTGTGCCCGGCAGCCGGTAGCGCCGCTCCAGCACGTTCAGCTCCGCCCAGACGTCCGTGAGGGTGTCGAAGGAGGTCTGCAGCCCGCCGGTCGGCATTTTCACCGGCCCCGCCGGGCTCCTGCCGCTGCGGTACACCAGGGCGGCGGCAAAACCGGCAAGCTCAACCGGGCTGAGCCGTCGCGCGGCATCCCTGTCCAGGCCCAGGCAGACCAGCAGGTCCCGCTCGCCGTAAATCCCGCGCAGCCGCGCGCCGCCGTCGTCGATTAGCACCCCTTGCGCACCGACCGTCAGGTAGCCGTACCGCGCGAGCACCCGAACCAGGCCCTCGAAGGTTTCCTCATGAACCCCGAGGTTTGGCCGGCCGGACCTCCCCGCTTGGAAACTGGCGAACGACCGCGCCAGCAGTGCGCGCGCGCCCTCGTGGCCGTGCCGCGCAATGAGATTGACGGCCACGTTGTAGCCGGGCCGGAAGCCGGAGTCCAACGGGTAGGCGCGCCGGGAGGCCAGCGCCGCGAC
>NZ_JBNHGF010000779.1:0-619 GCF_059091005.1 Arthrobacter sp. Y3223164 | reverse complement strand
GGTTCCCTCCACGTCCTCCGTGGTGATCGTGAAGCGGTCCCCCACCGCGGGCTGGGCATGGGCGGCCCGGTGGTGCTCGGCGGCGGGCTGGGCATGAACGTCCCGCGGTTCCAACGCTCGCTCGCCGCCGCACTGGAACCGCACGGGATCGCAGACCTCCGCCCGCTGGACCGGGAACCGGTCTTCGGCATCGACGTGCTGGCCGGCCTGGCCTGAGCGGCCGGCGCCCCACACCTACGGATGCAGAAGCCGGCGCCCCGCCGTCGTCATAATCTGTCATGTCCCGGGCCCGCGTTTTCCTTCCCCCGCGGACCGGGCGTACAGTTCCGGGTATGACGACTCGTTGGTATGCGTATTTTGCGTTGGCTCTGGAGGGGCCTGACGTAACCGCCTAGCGCCTACGCATACCAACCTTCAGAGCCAACAGGGCAGAGATGATTCTCTGCCCTTCGCCATTTCTCCGGCGGGTTCTGTAGCGAAGTCCCGCCGCCAACAGACGGGACACCGACCATGAATTCAGCAGCCAACCAGCTCTTGGAAACCGAAGCGCCGACGCCGGCCGGCGTCGCAGCCGCCGACCCGGCCTCGCCGCGCAGCACGAACAACCTGCGGGTGGGCG
>NZ_JBNHGF010000778.1:0-620 GCF_059091005.1 Arthrobacter sp. Y3223164 | reverse complement strand
GCGACGACGACCACGCGCCGGGCGCTGGGCATCCACGCCCCGATGGCCTCGGCGATCTCCGATGTGGCGGCCGCGCGCCGGGACTACATGGACGAATCGGGCGGCCGCTACGTGCACGTGATCGCCGACGGCGGCGTGGGCTTCAGCGGCGACATCGTCAAGGCCATCGCCATGGGGGCGGACGCCGTGATGCTCGGTTCCGCCCTGGCCCGGGCGGAGGAAGCGCCGGGCCGCGGCTGGCACTGGGGCCAGGAGGCCCACCACGACGAACTGCCCCGGGGCGACCGCGTGAACGTGGGAACCGTCGGACCGCTGGAGCGGGTGCTGCACGGCCCGTCCAACCACACCGACGGAACCTCCAACCTGGTCGGTGCGCTGCGCCGGTCGATGGCGACCACCGGGTACTCGGACCTGAAAGAGTTCCAGCGCTGCGAAGTGGTGCTGGCGCCGATCCAGGCCCGCGACTGATCCGACCATGCTGGGAGGCTGATAGGCGATGACCACCGGAGCCCTGAGTCCCGAGAGCCGCGAGCAGGCGCTGGCCGCGCTGCGCGCCACACAGGAGCGCGGGGCCGAGCTGGACGTGCTGATCGTCGGCGGCGGGGTGGTGGGCGCCGGGG
>NZ_JBNHGF010000777.1:0-620 GCF_059091005.1 Arthrobacter sp. Y3223164 | reverse complement strand
GCCGCGCGCCGGCCCCGCAGAGCAGGATCCGCTCGTGCGCCGTGCCCACGCCCCAGCGCCGCGCCTGGGTGTCGAGCGGTTCGTCGTCTTCGGCGAACGGCCAGTCCAGGGGACCGTGGAAGATGCTGCCGCCGGTCAGGTTCAGCTCCCGCTGGAGGTCCAGGGTGGTCTTGGTTTCGATGCACGGCTCTCCGCGTGGATCGCGCAGGATGCAGTCCTCGATCGGCTCGGCGAGCACGGAATTGAGCGAGGCCAGCACGGCGTCCTGCAGCCGCTGCCGCATCGCGTCGTTGTTCTCCTCGGTGATCAGCCGGTGCGGGGTCTGCAGCGTGAACACGGTGAGCGTGTGGGCTCCGGCTGCCTGCAGTTCCGGCGAGAGGATGGAGGGGTCGGTCAAGGAGTGGCAGTAGATCTCGGCGGGCAGCGGATCCGGCACCCGGCCCGCGGCCGCTTCGGCGGCGGCCCCTTCCAGCTGCGAGTACAACTCGTTGATGTGGAAGGTGCCGCCGAACGCCGCCTCCGGCGCCACCAGGCCATCGCGCAGCTTCGGCAGCCGGGACAGCAGCAGGTTCACCTTCGCCTGCGCGCCTTCCGGCGCCGCTTCCGGCCGAGTGGCCGGC
>NZ_JBNHGF010000776.1:0-623 GCF_059091005.1 Arthrobacter sp. Y3223164 | reverse complement strand
CAGGTGGCGGTGCCACGCCAGCCAGGCCGCGGCCACGGCGACCAGCAGCACGCCCCGCAGCACCGGCAGCACCGGGACATCGGTGCCGAACGCGATGCCCAGCAGGAAGAACGCCAGTACCGGCAACAGCGGCCAGTACGGCCCGCGGAGGCGCCACGCCAGCGTGCCGGCCAGCAGGGCGGCGGCCAGGGCGCCCAGGAACGGCACCACCAGCATCCCGCCCGAGGTCCCGACCGGCGGGGCGACGGTGAGGATGTCCTTCCACGCGAAAACAAAGCCGGTCAGCACCGTGCGCAGCGAGTCCAGCGACGGCAGGACGCCGCCGATCGCTTCGCCGGGCGCGGCGAAGGTGCTGCCGAGCAGCAGGTACGCCGCGAGTCCCGCGGTGGCCGTGGACAACAGGCCCAGCCGGTAGCGCGCGCCGACCAGCGAGAGCAGGAGGCCGACGGCGATGCCGCCGAAGCCTGCAGTAAGGTAGCGGCCGTTTCCGCCGAAAACATGATGGAATCCGGCCAGTCCCAGTCCCAGCAGCAGCACCAGGACAGCCGCGTCGATGGCCACCTGTCCTGCGGGCCGCGGTAGCCGGGTCGACAATCCGCCGCCGGCCGGCAGGCCGCTCGGAA
>NZ_JBNHGF010000775.1:0-623 GCF_059091005.1 Arthrobacter sp. Y3223164 | reverse complement strand
GCCGCGGCCTGTGTGAGCGGCCCGCAACCAATGCTGACCGAAGCCGCCACGGCGAACCACCGCGACGGCCGGGTGCGGTCCTAGGATCAAGGCACCGCAGCTCCCCGCGACACGGCCCGCAGCCGCCTGGGTGCCAACTCACCGCCGGCGACCACTTCGACGAACTCGAAGTCGACATCCCCGACGAGCAGGGGTAACCGGGCCGTTGCGCCCGCCTGCACGTCCCGCACCGAAAGGCCCTCCATGAACAGCCCGGAAAACATCGTCATTGTTGGCAACGGCCAGGCCGGCATCCAGCTGGTGGATTCGCTGCGCAAGGAAGGCCACACCGGTCCCATCACCCTGCTCGGCGACGAGCCGCACCACCCCTACCAGCGGCCCCCGCTGTCCAAGGACTACCTCGCCGCCGGAAAGACCCCGGCCCCGCTGCCGCTGCGCCCGGAAAAATTCTTCACCACCAACGACGTCGACGCCCGCCTCGGCGTGCGCGCCACCACCATCGACCGGGCCGCCAGGACCGTCACCCTCGACGACGGCACCACCCTGTCCTACACGAAGCTGGTGCTCGCCACCGGGGCCGCCAACCGCGAACTGGCCGTCCCCGGCGCCGGCCTGGCCGGCAT
>NZ_JBNHGF010000774.1:0-625 GCF_059091005.1 Arthrobacter sp. Y3223164 | reverse complement strand
TTACCCCCCGCCGCCCGCCGCCGGCTTCCCGGCGCACAGCAACGCGTTCTTCAGCTGGTTCCGCAACCTCGGCGTTTCCCGCGGGCAGGACCGCTGGATTGGCGGGGTAGCCTCCGGCGTCGCGCACCGGATCGGGCTGGACCCGATCCTGGTCCGCGGGCTGTTCATCCTGCTCGCCGTCTTCGGCGGCATCGGCGTGCTGCTCTACGGCGTGGCCTGGGCCCTGCTGCCCGAGCCGGACGGCCGGATCCATGCGGAAGAAGCCGGCCGCAGCAACTGGACGGCAGGCATGACCGGCGCGGTGATCTTCACGGCCCTCGGCGTGTTCAGCCGCCCGTTCAGCTGGATCTTCGGGTTCAACAACGACGGCGGCTGGGGCTTCGGCGGCTTCGTCTGGGCCGTGATCTGGCTGGGCGCGGTGGGGTTCTTCATCTACTGGCTCGCCACGCGCAACAAGGCAGGCGCACCGGATTCGGCACCGACCGGAGCGGACGGCTTCCCGCCTGCGCCGGCCACCGGCAGCGGTACCTCCGCCTACTACGGCGCCCCCGGCACCACCGGAACCACCGGAACCACCGGCGCCGCCTACGGTTCGACGCCGGCTTCCGCGACCGGATACGGCAAC
>NZ_JBNHGF010000773.1:0-626 GCF_059091005.1 Arthrobacter sp. Y3223164 | reverse complement strand
GGTCGGCATGGGCTTCGCGCTCGGGCTGACGCACCGCCGGGTCCCGGCGGGCGTGCTCGCCGCCGCGAACCAGCTGGAGCTTCCGGTCTTCGAAGTTCCCTACGAGACACCCTTCGTGGCGATCAGCAAGATGGTCGCCGACGCCATTTCCGCCGACCATTACAACCGCCTGGAGCACCTCCTCAAGGACCACCAGGCGCTGGCCGCCTCGCTGTTGGGCGGCGGCGGCCTCCCCGCGCTCCTGCGCACCCTCTCGGCGATGGTGGGCACCGACGTCGTGCTCTCCCAGTACGGGACCCGGCTGTACGGAACCGGCGGCGGCGAGGAAAACGGCTGGCATGAGCTTCCCATCGCCACCGGCCTGAAGGACCGCTGCACGCTGGCCCTGGGCAAGCCGTACGAGCGCAACGCCATCGTGGACTACGCGCAGAGCCTGATCAGCCTGGAACTGAGCAACCAGGCGCACCGCCGCGCGGCCGACCGCAGTTCCGTGGGCCAGGTGCTGCTGGACGTGGTGCGCGGGGTGCTGCAGGGCGGTGACGCCTCCCTGCGGCTGAGCAACGTGGGGATCGACGCCGGACGGCGCCAGTTGGTGGTCATGGTGCAGGTGGCCGCCGCCCAGCGCC
>NZ_JBNHGF010000772.1:0-630 GCF_059091005.1 Arthrobacter sp. Y3223164 | reverse complement strand
CCCGCTCCGTCCCGGGGGTCTACGCGCTGGGCAGCGGCACGGCAAGGGCGCTGAGTGCGCTGCGGGATGTCGTGGGCGGCAGCGACGCCGGCCAGGGCGTACACGTGGAGGTCGGCCAGACGCAGGTTGCCGTGGACATCAGCCTCGTGGCCGTTTACGGCAAGCCGCTGCAGGAGTTGGCGGGCGCCGTGCGCGAGGCGGTGTACACCGCCGTCGGGCAATTGGTGGGGCTGGACGTGATCGAGGTGAACGTGGAGATCAACGACGTCCACGTGCCCGGCCTGGACGCCAAGGCTCCGGCGGAGAAGCCGGTGCGGCAGGCGGCCCAGTAACCGGATGTTCGGGACGGCGAGAGGAACAAGGATGAGCTACACGGTAGTCGGCATGGGCGTCGGTGCGGTGCTGGCGTGGGCCGCGCTGGTGTTTAACTTCTGGGGCTTCCTGCTGATGGCGGTCTTCCTGATGGTGGGGGCGTTGCTGGGCCGCGCCGCGGAGGGCAAGCTTGACTGGCGCAGCATCCGGGATGCGCTGACCGGACGCCGCTCGTCTTCATGACGGAACCCGTTGTGGACGCGGACGAACTGCCTCCCCGCCCGGAAGGACCGCCGCCGGCCGGGCGGCCGGACGGAC
>NZ_JBNHGF010000771.1:0-633 GCF_059091005.1 Arthrobacter sp. Y3223164 | reverse complement strand
GGGCCACCCGCCGGCCCGGTGCTAGCCGCGGTAGGAGCGCAGGAAGGACAGCAGCAGCCGGGCACCGTACCCGGTGGCGCCCTTCGTGACCTCGGCCCGGTCGGAGTCTGCCCGGGCGGGGCCGGCGATGTCCAGATGGATCCACGGAAGGGCGCCGGTGAATTCGCGCAGGAACAGCGCTGCGGTGATCGATCCCCCGCCGACCTTCGACCGCTGGGACGCGATATGCGAGATGTCGGCGATGCCGGATTCCAACGCGAAGCCGTATTCGGCCGCCACCTCGTCCAGCGGCATGTGCCAGACCCGCTCCCCGGTTGCCTCCCCCGCGGCTTCGAACGCGCGCACCAGGGACCGCCGGGTGCCGTACAGTGCCGCATGCTGCCTGCCCAGCCCCAGGGACGCCGCGCCGGTGAGGGTAGCGATATCCACCAGGACGTCAGGCTGCAGCCGGGCGGCGGCGTAGGAGAGGCCGTCGGCCAGCACCATGCGCCCCTCCGCATCCGTGTTGCCGATCTCCACGGTTGTGCCGTCGTGGACGGTCACCACGTCGCCGGGCCGGTAGGCGTCGGCGCCGATGGCGTTCTCGGCCAGGGCGAGCAGGCCCGTGACACGGTGCGGAACGCGCAGCTCCGC
>NZ_JBNHGF010000770.1:0-641 GCF_059091005.1 Arthrobacter sp. Y3223164 | reverse complement strand
CGGCACGCCCAGCGCCCAGGCGGCGCCGGCGGCGGCCAGCAGGTTGGTCACGTGGTGGATGCCGATCAGCCCGGAGGTTACCGGGTGCTCGGAGCCGTCCGGGAAGCGGAGCGTGAATTCGGGGTGCCCGTCGTCGTTGACGCGGGCGCCGCGGGCCCGCAGCAACGGCGCGGTACTCCCGTCGGGCAGGGTGAAGTCGTCGTCGGAGCTGAAGTACAGAATGCGGGCCCGGGTGCGGGCGGCCATGGCCCGGACGCGGGGATCGTCGGCATTGAGCACGACGGTACCGCCGGCCGGCACGGCCTCGGCCAGCTCGCCCTTCGCGATCGCGATGTTGTCCACGCCGCCGAATTCCCCTGCGTGGGCGGTCCCGACTCCCAGCACCACGCCGACGCCGGGGTTGACCATGTCCGTCAGGTACCGGATGTGGCCAATGCCGGTGGCGCCCATTTCCACGACCAGATAGCGGGTGTCGAAGTCCGCGGCGAACACCGTCAGCGGGACGCCGACCTCGCCGTTGTAGGAGCCGATCGGGGCCACGGTGGGCGCGGTTCGGCGCAGGATCCCCGCGAGCAGGTCCTTGGTGGTGGTCTTGCCGGCGCTGCCGGTGATGCCCACGACCTCGAGTCCCGCGGCGGCGC
>NZ_JBNHGF010000769.1:0-642 GCF_059091005.1 Arthrobacter sp. Y3223164 | reverse complement strand
GGAAGGCCGGGGGACCGCCGCGGGTGGAACCGGGCATGCCGGCCACGGCCCCATCATGGCGGCGGCGCCACAACCGGCGAACATGACGTGGGGCGACCACCTGCTGGTGGAGTTGGAGGTGCAGAACGCTTCAGAGGACGCGGTGCTGTTCGCCCCCGGGCAGCTGCGGCTGAGGGTCGGCGACGGTGGTCCGACGGTGACCAACCGGGACTCCGGGGAGGCCGTGGCGCTGGCAGCTTGGAGTACCGAGCGATTCTGGATCAGCTTCCTGGTGCCGGCAGACGCGCAGCGCTTGTCGGCGGAGTTCACGGATCCGTGGCTGCACGCGGCGCCGCTGCGGCTCGAACTGCCGCGGGTGGCGCTCAGGCCCGGCTGGCTGGACGAAGGCGGACATCATGGCTGAGCACGTTCCGGAGCCAGACCGCGGCCGCACGATGAGCGCAGCCTCGGGTAGTTCTGCGTTGGGCAGCGCTGCCTCGGATAGGACCGGCACTGAAGGCGCGGAGCCCCGGATGCCAAAGGACTCCCTGGAAACAGCCGGCGTCGGGCGCTGGAACTTCCTGAGATACGGGGCCGCCGCCGGGCTCGGCGCGCTGGCCCTGGGCGGACTGGGCGGCGCGGCATCGGCCCAGGCGACCGTGG
>NZ_JBNHGF010000768.1:0-644 GCF_059091005.1 Arthrobacter sp. Y3223164 | reverse complement strand
GAGACCGGGCACCGGGTCGCGTCGCTCGCCGAGCTGACCGACGCCGAGGCGGTGATGCTGGATACCTCGCCCACGGAACTCCTGCGGCTGGCCGGTGGCCGGCTCCCGTCCCGCTATGCGCGCGCCCTGCAGCGCTTCCGCTACGGACCGGGCGCGGCCAAGGTCGACTACATCCTGTCCGGACCGGTTCCGTGGGCCCATCCGGACCTGCGCCTGGCCGGCACCGTTCATCTGGGTGGCACACGGGAACAGATGGCAGCCTCGGAACGGGACATTGCCCGCGGCCGGCACTCGGAAGACCCGGTGATCCTGACGGCGCAGCCCGCCGTGGTCGATCCGTCCCGGGCGCCCGCCGGGCGGCACGTGCTCTGGACCTATTGCCATGTCCCGGGCGGTTCCACCCGGGACATGGAGCCGGTCATCACCGCTGCGCTGGAACGCGCCGCCCCCGGCTTCACCGACCTGGTGGTGGATTCGGCCAGCATGTCCGCGGCCGACTACGAGGCCTACAATCCCAACTACGTCGGCGGCGACTTCGGCACCGGGGCCGTCAGCCTGCCGCAGCTCGCGGCGCGTCCGGTGCTGAGCCGGAGGCCCTGGCAGACCCCGCTGCACGGCGTCTATTTGTGCTCGGCCGGGACGCC
>NZ_JBNHGF010000767.1:0-649 GCF_059091005.1 Arthrobacter sp. Y3223164 | reverse complement strand
GGCGCCGACCAAGGCAGCCAGGTCGGCCGCCTTCCCCGCCCGCGCCGATGCCAAGCCCGCCTGCATCACCGTAACGAGCACCGCGAGCATCAGGCACAGCATGAGCACCAGCCCCACCGACAGCACCGTTCCGGCGCCGCGGTCCGTGCCGTGCGGTCCGGTGACGCCAGCGCCGGCGCCGTCGCCGTGGTCAGTGCTGTCCGGTCCGGCTGTTCCGAAACCGGCACCCGCACCGGGTGGTGCGGCACGGGGCGCCGGCCGTCGCTTAGCCGGCTCCATTTCCTGCGCCTGACGGAATCACCGGCCCGCCGGTCGGCTCGGCAGGCGCGGTTGCCCGGGCCTCCAGCGTCCAGCCGCCAACCCCGGGCCATGGACCGGATACGTGAGCAGAGACATGGACCGTAACCCAGCCGCCGCCGCTGCCGGACGCCAACGTAGCGCCGTCCCCGGCGATGGAGCGGACCGTGTGGGCGGCTGCTGTCTCCGGCTCGCCGCGGCCGAGCTGCCGGACCGCCGCCTGTGCGGCCTTCTCCACATTCAGCTGTGCTGCTCCGGCGGCCGCACCGGCCAGCAGGAAAGCCAGCACGACGACGACGGAGGGCAGGACAACGGCGAACTCCGCCGTGACACTGCCGCGCTCGCCGGCGCG
>NZ_JBNHGF010000766.1:0-654 GCF_059091005.1 Arthrobacter sp. Y3223164 | reverse complement strand
CGGCGGCGTCGCCCGGCACGGCGGCACCCGGTGCCGCACCCAGCGGCCCGTCCTGCGCTCCCTCGGCTGGCCGGTTCGCCAGGTCTGCCCCGGTGGCCCGGACCAGCGAAATGTCCAGCCAGCTCTCGGAGAGGTGCTCCACCCGGCCGCGGCCCCACTCGACCACGGTCACGGCCTGGTCCATGGTGTTTTCCAGGTCGATGTCGTCGATCTCCCCGTCCGACTGCAGCCGGTAGGCATCTACGTGGACCAAATCCGGCCCGCCGTTCATGCTGGGGTGGCTGCGGACCAGCACGAAGGTGGGGGAAATGATGCCGGGACGGACACCGAGTCCTTCTCCCAGCCCCTGGGTGAAGGTGGTCTTGCCCGCCCCCAGCCCGCCGCTGAGCACCACCAGGTCGCCTGCCCGCAAAATCCTGCCCAGCCGGGCGGCGAGCGCCTGCGTTTCCTCGGCCGAGCCCACGTGGAACTCGCGCTCCCACATCGGCGCGGCCGGTTGCTGCTGCGTCATGGCAGGTGCTCCCCCTGTCCGGTCGGTGTCATCCTTCACGTAAGCACGGCCTTCATGCCAGCACGGCGCCGGGATCCCCGGCGCTGTCGGTGTTCCGGTCGTCGATCGCCGCCAGCGCTGCCCGGACCTGGGCCGCCGCCGCT
>NZ_JBNHGF010000765.1:0-656 GCF_059091005.1 Arthrobacter sp. Y3223164 | reverse complement strand
ACTACCCGGGCCGTCGGCAGGCCCAGCGCTTCGTGGCCGAGGTCGCCATGCCCGCGCTCAACGACGTCCGCACCGACCTCGCCGCCCGCGGGCTGGAGGCCACGCTGAAGACCAGCACCGTCGATGCCTTCGGGATCGACACCGCGGACCTTTGCGTGGAGCTCGACGGCGAACGCACCTTCAAGTACCAGATCTATCCGGTGCAGAACGACGTCCCGTCCTATGCGCGCTCCTCCGCCGCCGGCGGCAAGTACTACCGCATCGAGGTGTTCTCGCTCGAGGGCAGCCACGGCTACGACCTCATGGGGTACAGCAAGGACGAGGTCATCGCCGACGTGCTGGACCACTACGAGGTGCACCTCGAGTTCCTGCACCAGCACCGCGCGACGCTGCCCTACAGCACCGCCGCCGAAAACGTCCCGCCCAAGGCGGACTGGGAAACCGATTACGACACCGTCGACGAACCCGTCGCCGCCGTCCCAGAACCCGTCGCCGCACTTTCGAAGGAGACACCATGACCACTACCGCCTCCACCCTGTTCATCAACGGCGCTTGGGAGCCGGCCGCCGACGGCGCGGTGCGCGAGATCCGCAATCCGGCCGACGGCCGGGTCGTTGCCACCGTGTCCGAGGCCGGCCGTGCCGACACCGAGCGGG
>NZ_JBNHGF010000764.1:0-661 GCF_059091005.1 Arthrobacter sp. Y3223164 | reverse complement strand
GCCCCGTTTGCCGGCCGGCTGACCGTGCTCGTCGGCGTCCTGCTGCTGGCGCTCAGCCTGCGGCTGGCCGTCTCCGGCGTGTCGCCGGTGCTGGCGGATATTGCCGCGGATCTGCCGTTCGGCACGGCCTCCGCCGGTGTGCTGGGCATGCTGCCGACCGCCGCCTTCGCCGCTGCCGGGTTCGCAGTTCCGTTGCTGATGCGCCGGATCGGCATGGAAGCACTGCTGCTCGTGGCACTGGGCATGGCCGCCGTCGGCCAACTGGGCCGTGCGCTGGCCTCCGACGTGCCGGCGTTCCTGGTCCTGTCCGGCCTCACCATGGTTGGCTACGGGATCGGCAACATTTTGCTGCCGCCGCTGGTGAAGCGCTATTTCCCGGACCGGATCGGCCTCATCACCGCGCTTTACGTGACCTTGCTGGCGGCCAGTACGGCGCTCAGCCCGCTGCTTGCCGTGCCGCTTGAGCAGGCTGCCGGCTGGCGGTTCTCGATCGGAGTGTGGGCGGCCGTGAGCGCGGCCGCCCTCGTGCCGTGGCTGATGACTGCTTGGACGGAACATTGGCGCCGCCGCACCGCGCGCCTGGTGCTGCAGCCCTACCGGCCCGGCGGCTTGGACATCCTCCCGTCGGATGAGGGCAGCGCCCGGCAGCCGGCCGGTTCCG
>NZ_JBNHGF010000763.1:0-663 GCF_059091005.1 Arthrobacter sp. Y3223164 | reverse complement strand
CAGCACGCTGCGCACGGCACCGCCCAACGCGCCGGAACCGTAGTCGCAGACCACCACGGCGTCGCTGCCGGCGAGCGCGTCCGGAACTGCTGCGGCCAGCCGCTCCTGCGCCGCTTCCGGCACCCGCTCCGTGCGCTCGTCCAGCCGCAGCATGATCTGGTCGCCGCCGATGATGCGGTACTTGGTGGTGGTCAGGACGTCTTCGTGTTCCACCAGCCCCGAAATGTCCACCCCCGCGCCCTGCAGGAGGGCAGCGAGCCGTCGCCCGGCGTCGTCCCCACCGACCAGGCCGAGAATGCGCACCCGGGCGCCGAGTGCGGCGAGGTTCATGGCCGTGTTGGCGGCGCCGCCCGGCGCGTACTCCCGCCTGGTCATGTCCACTACCGGGGCCGGGGCTTCCCGGCAGAACCGTTCGATCCGGCCGCTGAACCAGCCGTCCAGCATCACGTCTCCGACCACGGTGACCCGCGGGGCGGCCTCCGCCAGCCGTGACGGCAGCCAGCCGGCCAGCCCGGAAACGTCCGACAGGGGCGTGCTCATGGCCGCACCCCGCCGGGCAGGCCCACGTGGACCACCTTCACCGCACAGAACTCGTCCAGCAGTTCGGGGCCGTAGCCGAAGCCGTCGCCGCTGTCCCGGCGGGGCTGGGCGGAGCCGCCCGGA
>NZ_JBNHGF010000762.1:0-664 GCF_059091005.1 Arthrobacter sp. Y3223164 | reverse complement strand
GGACGGCCCGGGTGGCTGACCCCGCGCCGCCGGTGAATGCGGCCACGGGCCATCCCGTGACCATGGACGGATTCCGGGAAGTGGCCGGGCTGGACCGCGCGGTGTGGGTGCGCGGCGGCGAGGACTGGACCGTGGTGCTCCACTCCGACGAGGTGACGTACACGTTGTGGTCGGACCTCCCGCTGGCCGAGATGCCGGAGACGGTCAGCCATGTGGTGCTGTCGGAGAACTCCCGCCTGAAGCTGCCGATGCCGTCCCCGGCCGACGATCCGTTCAGCCGGATCGTCCGCGGATTGGGCATGATGGTCAGCCCGCCAAGTGGCTGACCGGCCCGGCGAACGGGTAACCTTCAATCGTGTTTGGAATCAACGGCTCAGAACTGATCATCCTGGCAATTCTTGCCGTGGTGATCCTCGGACCTGAGCGGTTGCCCGAATACGCCGCGCAGTTGGCCAGGTTCGTCAAACAGCTGAAGACCATGGCCGCCGGTGCCAAGGAACAGCTGCGCGAAGAAGTCGGCGACGACATCGTCGACATGGACTGGCGCAAGCTTGATCCGCGGCAATACGACCCTCGGCGGATCATCAAGGAAGCCTTGTTGGACGAGGACGAGGCGCCGCGTCCTGCGCCGGCGGCGCCGGCTGTCGCGGCAGCAGCCGCGACC
>NZ_JBNHGF010000761.1:0-667 GCF_059091005.1 Arthrobacter sp. Y3223164 | reverse complement strand
ACCGACCGACCGGCCACGTCGCCGCCCGGCCAGGCGCCGACGTCGGACTGGGCTGGTCCCGCCGACGGGAGCGGGGGAGCCGGAGGAGACGCCGCTGACTGGGGCAGCTATAAGAGCCGGGACCACGCCTGCGCCGCCGTGGCCGCAAACGTCGCCTCCCTGCTGCTGGTCCCGCTCGGCTTCATGACCGGCGTGGAGGACTCCGACCTGGAGGCGCTGCAGGATGAGCTGGACGAATTCAGCCGCGACGTTCCGCCGCGGCTGGGGGACCACCTGGACAGGGTGGAGGACCAACTGGATCACGCGTCCGCAACCGGCCGCTTCGACGCTGCCGGGTTTGCCCGGGCCCTGCAACCGGTGAAGGACTGGCTGTCCGAACACTGCGGGGAATGAGGCGTTAGGCTTGCCCTGAGAGTCATCACAGCGTCAGGGGAGAACAGATGCACAACGAGGATCGGCCTGCTGCCCCGTCCGCGGGCGAATCGCCCGGGGCACACCCGGTGACCGCCCCTGTCGGCGTCCCGGGCGCGCCGGCGCCGGCCCCGGCAGCGGTTGACCCGCATCAGCCTGCAGGCCTTGGCATCCCGGACGCCCCCGGACGCACCACCATCTCCGAAGCCGCCGTGGCAAAGGTCGCGGCCGTCGCCGCCCGCTCCGTCCCGGGGGT
>NZ_JBNHGF010000760.1:0-671 GCF_059091005.1 Arthrobacter sp. Y3223164 | reverse complement strand
GCCAGCTGGCCCGCTTCAAGCGATTTGCGGAAGCTGCGCCGTGATCCCGGTCCTGGTCGGCGAGCAGGACCGCGCTGCCGTCCGGCCGTGTGCGGGCGCCGAAACGCGACGCCTGGAACTCCATCAGGGCCACCAGTGCGTGCGCTTCGGGCTCCCGGGGCACCAGTGACACCAGGAGGCGTCCGATCCGCAGGGCTTCGCCGGCCAGGTCCGACCGGATCCAACGGTTCCCGGAGGTCGCCGCGTACCCTTCCGTGAACAGGAGGTAGACCACGCGCAGGACGGCGCCCAGCCGCGGGCCCCAGTCGTTCGGTTCGGGGACTTCGAAGGGGACCTTCGCCGCGGCCAGGGTTTTCTTGGCCCGGACGATGCGCTGTTGCACCGTGGCGACCGGAATCACGAAGAGCCGGCCGATCTCCTCGGCAGACAGGCCGGCGACGACCCGGAGCGTCAGGCATACCTGCGCTTCCCGCGAGAGGACCGGGTGGCAGGCGGTAAAGACGAGCCGGAGCACGTCGTCGGGTACGGGGTCCCAACGCAGGTCTTCTTCGTCCCGCAGCCCGCGGGCCAGCACCTGGTAACGGTCCTCCAGGCGTTCGGCCCGCCGCCAGGAGTCGATGGCCCGGCGCTTGGCCACGGTGGTCAGTCACGCCGCCGGGTTGCGGGGGACG
>NZ_JBNHGF010000759.1:0-672 GCF_059091005.1 Arthrobacter sp. Y3223164 | reverse complement strand
GGCCGGCGTCGGCGAGGCGTCGCTCCGGGCGCTGACCAAGCTGGAGCAGGTGCTGCCGGCGCGGCTCCGGCCCAAGTTTTCCACGCTGAAGAACGCCGTGGTCACCCTGGCCGGCCCCACCGCGGCCGTTGACCCCGAGGTGCTGACCGGGATCTCCACCGCCATCGCCGAACGGCGCGTGGTCGGCTTCCGCTACGCCAAGGCGGACGGTGAGTCCGGCCGCCGCCTGGCCGAACCGTACCGGCTGGTGGACACCGGCCGGCGCTGGTACCTGGTGGCCTACGATACCGGCCGGCAGGACTGGCGCACCTTCCGGGTGGACCGGTTCGAATCGGTTCCCACGGCGCGTGAACGCTTTGCCCCGCGGCAGTTGCCGCAGCCGGACCTGGCCGCCTACGTCCAGCAGTCGATCACCAGGTCCCCGTACCGGTTCGACGTGGTGGTCCGGATCGACGCTCCCCTGCAGGCCGTCGCCGAGCGGATCCCGCCGAACATCGCCGCCCTGTCCGACGACGGCGGGGCCACCGTGCTGCGGGCCGGCTACGATTCGCTGGACTACCCCCTGGTGGAGCTGGCCGCCACCGGCTTTGCGTTTGAAATTTTGGAGCCGGCGGAATTCCGGCAGCGCGCCGCGGATTGCGCCCCGGCGTGACCCGCAGGAAGCGCGAATTC
>NZ_JBNHGF010000758.1:0-674 GCF_059091005.1 Arthrobacter sp. Y3223164 | reverse complement strand
TCGCCATGGTCACCCTGGCCTTCGCGGAGGCCGGCCACGTGCTGGTGGGCCGCAACCCCGGCCAGGCCACCGGCGGCGAAGAGGGCCTGACCCTGGCCACCGAGAACCTGCCCGAGGCCCTGCTGGGCGTGGCCAACACCCGCAACCTGTACTGGCTGGCGCTGATCGTGCTGCTGGTGGTCTTCGCCGTCGTCAGCTGGGTGCAGTTCAGCCGGGCCGGCCACGTGGCCGCGGCGGTGCGCGAGAACGAGCTGCGCGTGCGGGTCATCGGGCTGCAGCCCTACCTGGTCAAGCTGCTGGTGTTCGTGGTCGGCGGGGTGCTGGCCTCGGCGGTCGGCATGGTCTACCTGCTGCTGCAGTCCGGTGCCGTCCCGCGCAGCCTCTCGGCCGACTTCACCATCACCCTGCTGGTCATGGTGGTGCTCGGCGGCGTGGGCTCGCGCTGGGGAGCGGTCATCGGCGGCGTCTTCTACACGCTGCTGGACCAGCGGCTGACGGCGCTGGCGCAGTCGGAGGCCATCGCGAACCTGCCGGACATCCTGCGGATCCCGCTTTCGGAGCCGCTGTTCATCCTCGGTACACTGTTCATCCTGGTGGTCCTGTTCCTGCCCGGCGGCATCACCGGCGCGGTGCAGCGGGCCACCCTCAGCCGCGGCCAGCGCCGCCAGGCAGCC
>NZ_JBNHGF010000757.1:0-674 GCF_059091005.1 Arthrobacter sp. Y3223164 | reverse complement strand
ACCGGATCCGGCAGCCGCGCTGCCGTCCGCAGCGGCCCCGTCCGTCCCACCCGCGTCAGCGGTATCGGCTCCGCCCCTGCCTGCCTCCGTGGTACCGGTGCCGGTGCCGGTTTCGGTTCCTGTTCCGGTTCCGGTGCCGGTTCCGGCGCCGGGAACATCATGGTTACCGCCGCCGTTGGCCGTGCCGGCGGCCGTGGTTCCGCAACCTGCGGTGCGGGGCTCACCCGAACCGGCCGGGCCGGCGTCGGATGGGCTGTTGACGGCAGGGCCGGTGGCGGCAGGAGCTGTGGCGGTGGTTTCTATGGCGTCGGGGCGGATCCTTGGGTTCGCGGCGCTGTTCATCACGGTGGCGAGGGCTTCGTACTGGGCGTCGGTGGTGTTGATGACGAACTGGTGCAGCCCGCGGCGCCGGCCGCGGTAGAACATGCCCTGCCGGGCCCGCAGTTCCTCCTCGGACGGTTCGGCACCGTCCTGGTCGACGGCGGTTTCCCACGTCCTGGCCACCATCACCAGGGTGTCCGCGTCGGCGTCCGCGGCCTGCCGGACCAGCGACGCTTCCATCGCCTGCAATGCCTCCGGAGTGCCGGCGTGGCGGGCCCGGTCCAGGGAATCGACCACCAGGGCCGCGGACTGGCCGCTGACCTCACCGCCGGCCATGGCCTCGGCCAAGACCG
>NZ_JBNHGF010000756.1:0-674 GCF_059091005.1 Arthrobacter sp. Y3223164 | reverse complement strand
CCTTGAGCTTCGCGCTCTTCTTTGTCCTGAGCTCGGTCTTGCCCGCTGGGATTCGGCACCACCCAGACCTCGGCGCCGCCTAGCGTTTCCGGTTGCCGGCCCAGCTGCGCCTTCGGCCGCTCAAAACCCACCCGGTAGGCGGTCACTCCCGCGACCGCCACCACCCGGGCCCCCAGGGTCTCGACCCGGGCCGCCAGGCGCCGGGCCCCGGTGCGCAGTTCCTCGGCACCCAGCTCGTCCGCCCTGGCGGTAGCCCGCGGGACAATGTTGGTGATGCCCACGCCGCGGTCGATCAGGTGGTTGCGGTCGGCAGCCGCCATGCCTTTCCCGGCGTAGATCTGATGGTCGGTGATGCCGGCCGCCGCCAGGGCCGGATAGAACCGGTTGCCGGGCCGGGCGAAGTGGGAGCCGGTGGCAGCCGACCAGAGGCCGGGATTGATGCCGACGAACAGCAGGCGCAGGCCCGGGCCCAGCAGATCGGGGACCAGCGCGTCCCGGTAGGCGAGCAGTTCAGCACGGGTAAAGGGCACAAAACCACTCTTTCACACGGCGTGCCGTCCCGGCCGCGAAACCGGCCGTATGCTCAGCCTCACGGCCCCAGCTCCGGACAGACGAAGGCACGGCGCCCAAGAAGGTGCGCCGTGCCCGTGCAGCGGCCCGCCGAGGCGGGCCGG
>NZ_JBNHGF010000755.1:0-675 GCF_059091005.1 Arthrobacter sp. Y3223164 | reverse complement strand
GGAACGCCGGCGTCCATGCGGGCGGCGGCCACCAGCTGCGCCGTGCGGACCGCGGTGCCGGAGGGCGCGTCCACCTTGTCCGGGTGGTGCAGTTCGATGATCTCCACCGATTCGAAGTACTTGGCGGCGGTGGCGGCGAAGGCCGAGGCCAGCACGGAACCGAGCGCGAAGTTGGGGGCGATCAGCACGCCCGTTCCGGGATGCTGTTCCAGCAGTTCCGCCAGCGAGTCGCGCCTGGCCTGGTCCCAGCCGGTGGTGCCGACCACCGCGTGCATGCCGTGCTCGACGGCGAAGCGGACGTTGGCCTCGGTGTTGTCCGGGGTGGTCAGGTCGACCACGACCTGCGTCCCCGCGGCCACCAGCTCTTCCAGCGCGTCGCCACGCTTCAGCGCGGCCACCAGGTCCAGGTCAGGGGCGCTCTGGATGGCCGCGACGGCCTCGCTGCCCATCCGTCCGCCGGCGCCCAGCACGGCCACCGCAAGTTGCTCAGTCATGCCCTCCAGCGTATCGCTACTGGCCGACGCCGACCCATTCGGTGCTGCCGTCGGCGAAGTGCTGTTCCTTCCAGACCGGCACCTCTTCCTTGATCCGGTCCACCAGCTCCGAGCAGGCCGCGAAGGCTTCGGCGCGGTGCGCCGACGCGACGGCGGCGACCAGGGCCGGGTCGCCGATCAG
>NZ_JBNHGF010000754.1:0-679 GCF_059091005.1 Arthrobacter sp. Y3223164 | reverse complement strand
AGCGGTCCGAGCGGCCCCGCCAGACGCCGGAGAGCACGCGCGTCAGTTCGCCGTCGTCCGCGCCGCCGCGCAGCAGGGCGCGCAGATCCGTCCCGCCGGTGCCGAACAGGCAGGTGAAAAGCTTCCCGTCGGTGCTCAGCCGGGCGCGGGTGCAGCCGTGGCAGAACGCCTGCGTGACGCTGGAGATGGTCCCGATTTCGCCGCCGCCGTCGCGGTATCTGAAGCGTGTGGCCGTCTCGCCGGGGTACCGGGGGGCCAGCGGTTCCAGGGGAAGGTCGGCATCGATCCGCCGCACGATCTCGGCCGACGGGACGACCTGCGCCAGGTTCCAGCCGTTGGTCGTGCCCACATCCATGTATTCGATGAACCGGACGATGTGGGGCGTGCCGTGGAAGTGGCGCGCCATGGCCGGGACGCCGCCGTCGTTCTGGCCGCGCTTGACCACCATGTTGACCTTGACCGGGCCCAGCCCGACCGCGGCCGCGGCCTCGATGGCCTCCAGCACCGCGGCGACGGGATAGTCGACGTCGTTCATCGCGCGGAAGGTGGCGTCGTCAACCGAATCCAGCGAGACGGTCACCCGGGACAGCCCGGCCGCCTTGAGCGCCTCGGCCTTGCGGGCCAGCGCCGAGCCGTTGGTCGTCATCGCCAGGTCCAGCGGACGGCCTTCGGGCGTGCG
>NZ_JBNHGF010000753.1:0-680 GCF_059091005.1 Arthrobacter sp. Y3223164 | reverse complement strand
AAGGCTGGTGAGGCTCCGCAGCTTCGGGAGGCCGCACGGGTCATCGGCGAGGCGGCCGCGACCTGTTGTGCCGCCGACGTGTTGGTCGACGGGATGTTGGGCACCGGCGCGTCCGGGGCATTGCGGGGACCGGCCCGGGAGCTGGTTCAAGCGGTCCTCGAACCGGAGCCGGGCCGCCGCCACCCGCGGATCGTGGCGTGCGACCTGCCCAGCGGCGTCGACGCCGAAACCGGCGAGGTGAACCACCCCGTGCTGCCGGCGGACCTCACGGTCACCTTCGGCGGAGCCAAGACCGGCCTGATGCTGGATCCCGCGGCGGCGCTCGCCGGTCGGGTGGAAACGGTGGACATCGGCATCGCGGACCTCCTTCCGGCGCCGCGGCTGCGGCGGCTCCAGGTACAGGATCTGGCCCGCTTGTGGCCCGTGCCCCGCCGAACCGACCACAAGTACACCCGCGGGGTGCTCGGTGTCGCCGCCGGCTCTGCGTCCTATCCCGGGGCTGCCCTGCTCGCGACCCAGGCGGCCGCCGCCACCGGCGTGGGCATGATCCGCTACCTCGGCCCGGCCGAGGTGTGCCGCCAGGTCAACGTGCTGACCCCCGAAGCCGTCTGCTCGCAGGAGTCCGTCGCCGCCTCCCGCGTTCAGGCGTGGCTGGTGGGGCCGGGAACCGACGGCGACGC
>NZ_JBNHGF010000752.1:0-680 GCF_059091005.1 Arthrobacter sp. Y3223164 | reverse complement strand
CCCTCCTGGCCGGGACGCGGGGCGCCGAATCCCCGTGCGAAGTTCTCCGCGATGCCGCGGGGATTGAAGGCGCGCTCGGCTGCCAGGGCCTCGTCGGCCGCGGTCGGCACCAGCAGCCAGAGCCAGACATAGAGCAGCACGCCGGCTCCCCCGGCGAGCGCCAGGACCACCATGCCGACCCGGACGATCCCGACCGAGGTGTCCAGGTGCCGGGCCAGGCCGGTACACACGCCCGCGATGATGCGGTCCTCGGTGGAGCGGACGAGCGGTTCTCTCATGGGTCAATCCAAGCACGCGCGGGTGCACCCGACCTACCGGGTGGCGCCGAATCAGGGGAACCCGGCCGGCCGGTCAGGGAAGGGTCAGGGTGGCACCCCATAGAGGAGAGGGCTGCCGGTTGGAATGATCAAACCATGACCTCACACGCACCGATCCCGTCGGATAACGACGGCACCGACCGAACAGACGAACCGGACCAGCAGCCGGCAGTCCCCGAATCCGGGCAGGAATCCGCCCCGGCGGCGCCCCAGGCGCCCGCTCCCGACGAGCCCGAGACCGTCCAGGCGGCAGAGGACGACGACGCACCCGCCCATCCCACCCAGCCCATCCTTCCGGGCACCAACCCCACCCTGCCGCTGGGCGCCGGCTACCGGGATCCCGGCCACGCAAACGCGGCCGGG
>NZ_JBNHGF010000751.1:0-683 GCF_059091005.1 Arthrobacter sp. Y3223164 | reverse complement strand
GGCCAAAGGCGGCAGCCGTCGGGCCTACGGTCCGCCAGCCCCCCTCGGCGGGCGGCACCGAGCCGGACTTCGGGGCGAAGGGCGCGTAGGTCGACGCCTTGCGCCCGGCATGGGCCAACTGGATCCCGATTTTGGTGTCCGCCGAGCCATAGCGGTGCACGAACTCCGTGATCCTGCCCCACGCCTGGGCCTGGTCGTCGGTCCAGATGCCGGTGTCCTCGGGACTGATCCGGCCGGCCGCGTCAACCGCTGTCGCCTCGGTGAGGATCAGCGCAGCCCCTCCGGCGGCGAACTGGCCCAGATGCATCAGGTGCCAGTCGTTCGGCGTCCCGGGCGCGTCCTCCCGCCGCACCGAGTACTGGCACATCGGCGCCACCCAGCCGCGGTGCAGGAGCTGCAGACCGCGCAGTTTCAGCGGCTCGAACAGGCCGCCGGCTACAGCCTGCGCCATTTAGAAGAGCGCCCTGGCCAGAGCCTGGCGTGCCTTGGACACCCGCGGGTCGGTGCTGCCCACCACGTCGAACAGTTCCACGAGGCGGGCCCGGGCGGCCTCCCGTTCATCCCCGGCGTGGCGGCTGATGAAACCCACCAAGCGGGCGAAGGCGTCCTCGACATGGCCGCCCGAGACGTCCAGGTCGGCAACGGCCAGCTGGGCCTGCAGGTCGTCGGGCCGGTCGGCCGCA
>NZ_JBNHGF010000750.1:0-686 GCF_059091005.1 Arthrobacter sp. Y3223164 | reverse complement strand
CGGTGCGCGGCAGGCTTTGCTGGACGCCTGCCCGGCCGCCGAGGAAGCGCTGGTGGTCAACAACGGCGCCGCGGCCCTGGTGCTGGCCACTACCGCCCTGGCCGGGTCCCGCGAAGTGGTCATCAGTCGCGGCGAGCTCGTCGAGATCGGGGCCGGCTTCAGGCTTCCCGAGCTGATTGAATCGACCGGTGCCCGGCTGCGCGAGGTGGGCACCACCAACCGGACGCACCTGGAGGACTACGCCTCGGCGATCACCGCGCAGACCGGCTGCCTGCTCAAGGTGCACCCGAGCAATTTCCGGGTCAGCGGGTTCACCGCGGACGTCGGCATCGGCCGGCTCCGCTCCCTGGCCGAGGAACACCGGATCCCGCTGGTCGTGGATCTGGGCAGCGGCCTGCTCCAACCAGACCCGGTGCTGCCCCGGGAACCGGACATCTCCGGTGCGCTCGCCGCCGGCGCCGACGTCGTCATCGCCAGCGGTGACAAGCTTTTCGGCGGCCCCCAGGCGGGACTGCTTTTGGGCCGGGCCGCGGTCATCACCCGGCTGGCGCGCCATCCGCTCGCGCGGGCGATGCGGGCAGACAAACTGACGCTGGCCGCGGTGGAGGCGACGCTCACCGGAGAACAGACGCCGGTGGCGGCGGCCCTGCACGCCGATCCCGGCCGGCTGCGGCAGCGCACGGAGC
>NZ_JBNHGF010000749.1:0-686 GCF_059091005.1 Arthrobacter sp. Y3223164 | reverse complement strand
GGCGGCGGCGGGCCAGATCACTCGGCCCGGGCGGCCTCGACGGACGCCGGGCGAGAGACCAGCCACGCCAGCCACAGCCCCAGCGCGTACAGCGGCACGCCCATGAGCAAGCGGGTGGTGCCCAGCGCCACCAGGCCGTCCTCGCCCATCAGGTAGAGGGGAAGCTGCACCACAAGCCGCAGCAGGAGCACCGCCATCACGATCCAGGTGGCCATGGTGTACGCCTTCAGCCGTTGCGGCTGCTGCCGCCATGCCGTTCCCTCGCTGCGGATCAGCCCGAAGATCAAACCCAGCACCGGCCACTTGACGGCCACCGAAACCAGCATGACCAGAATGTAGGCGGCATTCGTGATGAAGCCCCAGACATAGAAGTCCTCGGCCCGGCCCGTGCTGTTGGCGACGAAGGCGCAGATGGCGACCCCCACGAGGCCGGAGAAGGCCTGCGTCACGGTGCCCCGCTGCACCAGGCGCAGCACGGTGAAGACGGCGGCGGCCGCCAGCGCTCCGATCAGCGCCGGGCCGAGCTCCCGGCCGATGGTGAACACCACCAGGAAGATCACGCCCGGCAGGATGCTCTCGGCCAGCCCGCGGACGCCGCCCACGGTCTTCAGCACGTCGATCTGTCCGTCGTCGGTGCGGTGGACCGCGGCGCTCGCCGCGTAGGCGCCGGCAAGCGCCTCGGCCGC
>NZ_JBNHGF010000748.1:0-687 GCF_059091005.1 Arthrobacter sp. Y3223164 | reverse complement strand
GGCTCCGGGACGCTGTTGCGCGGGTCGCGGAAGAGCGGGTGGCACGGCCGGTCGAAGAAGCGGTGGCCCGGCACCGGGCATTCAGGCAGGCAGTGCTGAGGGCGTCCGGCGAGTGACGTCCCGGGGGAGCCGCGGGGCCATGGACCCGGCAGACGAGATACAAGGAGAACGCAAAAGATTGGCCGCTGAACTGACTGTCAACGATCTGGACGAAGGCTCGCTTCTGGAAAGGATTTTCCCGCGCCTCGGCCCCGCCCGCGTCCCGGTCGGGCCGGGCGATGACGCTGCCGTGATCGAGGCACCCGATGCCCGCACCGTCATCTCGATCGACACACTGGTCCAGGACCAGGACTTCCGGCTTGAGTGGCCCTCCGGCTACCGGACGACGGGCTACGACGTCGGATGGAAATCCGTCGCGCAGAACCTCTCGGACATAAATGCCATGGGAGCCGTGCCGACGTCACTGGTCATCAGCCTGACCCTGCCCGGTGCGACGCCGGTGGCATGGGTCGAGAGCCTGGCCGACGGCGTGGCCGATGCCCTGCGGAAACTGGGGGCGGGCCGGTGCTCCGTCGTGGGCGGTGATCTTGGCCGCGGCGAGTCGATCGTGGTCACGGCTGCCGTTACCGGGGACCTCGAAGGCCGCAGCCCGGTCCTGCGCAGCGGCGCGCGTCCCGGCGACACCGT
>NZ_JBNHGF010000747.1:0-688 GCF_059091005.1 Arthrobacter sp. Y3223164 | reverse complement strand
GGCCGGCTTCCGCCGGCGGCCCGGCCATCGCCGGGCTGCTTCCGCGGTTTTCCGCCCTGTCCCGCAAACAGGCCTACGATCCGCTGGCGGCCGAGCAGATCCTGGCCGCCAACATGGACCTGGTCGGCATCGCGGTGCCCTTCGACCGGCCGCTGTCGGCCAACCGGCTGGAGCGCACCCTGGTGGCCGCGTGGGATTCCGGGGCGCTGCCGGTGGTCATCCTGACCAAGGCCGACCTGAGCGGCCGCCATGACGAGGTCGCCGCCCAGATCGTCGAGCAGGCCGCCGGCGCGGACGTCTTGGCGACGAGCGCGGAAACGGGCGACGGGCTCGATGCCGTGGCCGAATACCTGGGCCCCGGCCGGACGATGGTGCTGCTCGGGCCCTCGGGCTCGGGCAAATCCAGCCTGATCAACGCGCTCGCAGGCCGGGCGGTGCAGGACACCGGAGCCGTCCGGGCCGGCGACGGGAAGGGCCGGCACACCACCACGGCGCGCGAGCTCATTCCCCTGCCCAACGGCGCCGTGCTCATGGACACGCCGGGCATCCGCGGCTTCGCGCTGTGGGACGCGGAGGAGGGGCTGGCGACCATGTTCGCGGACATCGAAGACCTGGCCGCCGGCTGCCGGTTCAACGACTGCGCGCACGACGCCGAGCCCGGCTGCGCCGTGCGATGTCATTCCTGAGT
>NZ_JBNHGF010000746.1:0-692 GCF_059091005.1 Arthrobacter sp. Y3223164 | reverse complement strand
GCGCCTGCATGCCGCAGCTGCCGCCATCGTGGACCGGCACGGCGGCCGCGTGCCGGATGACCATGCCAGCCTGCTGCAGCTCCCCGGCGTCGGAACCTACACCGCGGCCGCCGTCGCTTCCTTCGCGTTCGGGCTGCCGGAAACCGTGGTGGACACGAACATCCGTCGCGTGCACGCCCGGCTGGTCAGCGGAGCCGCGCTGCCCGCGCCGTCGCTGACTGCCGCCGAAATGCGCACGGCGCACGAGCTGATGCCGACCCAGGGCACCAAGGAGTGGAATGCCGGCGTCATGGAACTCGGCGCGCTGATCTGCACGGCGAGGTCGCCGCAATGCGATGCCTGCCCGGTGCTGGACCGCTGTGCCTGGGTCAGGGCCGGCTGGCCCGAGGCCCATTACGTGCCCAAAGGCCAGGCCTGGGCGGGCACGGACCGGCAGGTGCGCGGGGCCATGATGGCCGTGTTGCGCGAGGCCGAGTCCTCGGTTCCGCGCGAGGTCCTGCTCGGCAGCGTTGACCTGGCCGATCTGCCCGCGGCTTACCGGACGCCGCTCACGGCACTGCGCGCACTGCCTGCCGGGGACGAACAACTGGGCCGCGCCCTGGACGGGCTGATCGCGGACGGTTTGGCCGTCGCGTCGGGCGGGGGCGTCGGCCTGCCCGGGTAGGAAACCGGTTCCTGCAGCCGGCGGTGGG
>NZ_JBNHGF010000745.1:0-696 GCF_059091005.1 Arthrobacter sp. Y3223164 | reverse complement strand
GGACGCGGCCGCCACCTCCTGGGCTCCGTAGTTCGGGCCGCTGGCGCCGCCGCGCAGGATCACGTGGGTGTCGGGGTTGCCGTTGGTGGAGACCAGCGCCGCCCGTCCCTCGCCGTCGATCCCCAGGAACACCTGTGCCGCGGCCGCAGCGTGGCAGGCGTCGAGCGCAACCTGCAGCCCGCCGTCCGTGCCGTTCTTGAAACCCACCGGCATGGAGAGCCCCGAGACCAACTGGCGGTGGATCTGGCTTTCGGTGGTGCGCGCACCGATCGCTCCCCAGCTGACCAGGTCCGCCAGGTACTGCGGGCTGATCGGTTCCAGGAACTCCGTGGCCACCGGCAGGCCGAGCTCCGCCACCTCCAGCAGGAACGTCCGCGCCAGCCGCAGGCCAGCGGCGATGTCATGGGAGCCGTCCAGCCGCGGGTCGTTGATCAGCCCCTTCCAGCCCACCGTGGTCCGCGGTTTCTCGAAGTACGTGCGCATCACGATCAGCAGCTCT
Source organism: Arthrobacter sp. Y3223164 (assembly GCF_059091005.1). Classification (NCBI taxonomy): domain Bacteria; kingdom Bacillati; phylum Actinomycetota; class Actinomycetes; order Micrococcales; family Micrococcaceae; genus Arthrobacter; species Arthrobacter sp. Y3223164. Next base: position 197 of record NZ_JBNHGF010000745.1, on the reverse strand, counting down.
TCGCGGTGCTCACGTGCCACCTGCGCCAGGCGGCGCGCGTAGTCCAGGCCCGCCGCGGTGTCGTGGATCGAGCACGGTCCCACGATCACCAGGAGCCGGTCGTCCACCCCGTCCATGACCGCCCGGATGTCCTCCCGGCCGCGGGCGACGACGGCGGCGGCCTCGGCGGTCAGGGGCTGTTCCTGCAGCACCTCGCC
>NZ_JBNHGF010000744.1:0-700 GCF_059091005.1 Arthrobacter sp. Y3223164 | reverse complement strand
GGCCGGCGGGCGGGCGGACGGGACTGCCGAAACCGCCGACGCCGACGCCGCCATGGTGCTGGAACGGGCCGGCCAGGCCCTGACCATCAACCGCATGGCGGAACGGGACCAGCGCGAACTTGCCCATCAGGCCCGCTCCGGCCTGCTGCACGAACTCCGCCGGCCCGGCGCACTGGAAGAGCCCGAGGCCCTGGCCCGAGCTGCGGCCCTGGGGCTGGCGTCCGCTCCGGTCTACCTGCCGGTGGTGTTCCAGCTGGCGCGGCCTGCCGCCGAAGAACCGATCGAACTGCAGCGGCGGGAGCGGGCGCTGCTGGACTTGCTGAACAGTGTGGCCGCGGCCGCCCGGGTGTCGGTGCTGGCAGCCAGCCTGCAGGCCGGCTCCATCGGGCTGCTGGTCTCGGTGCCGGCCAGGCAGCTGGAAGACCCCGTGCTGGAACGGCTGTGCGGCCAGTTGGCCGAGCAGACCAGCCCCGACTGGACCGTGGGGGTTGGCCGCGGCCGGCAGGAGCTGCTGGCCGCTGCCGCGGGGATGGACGAAGCGGCACATGTGGCCGAGGCCGCGGCCGGGCTCGGCACCGGCAAACGGTTCTACCGGTCTTCGGACGTCCGGTTGCGCGGCGTGCTCTCCCTGCTGCGCGACGATCCGCGCGTGGCCGCCTTCGCCGACGCCGAACTCGCCGCCGTCGCCCACGACCGCGAC
>NZ_JBNHGF010000743.1:0-703 GCF_059091005.1 Arthrobacter sp. Y3223164 | reverse complement strand
CCACGCGGTGCCGGACTTCGCCTCGCGGGTGCGCGGCTGCCTGCTCGGGGGCGCCCTGGCGGACCAATTGGGGGCCGGCGTCGAATTCGACTCCTTCGACGCGATCGCCGGACGCTTCGGGGCGGACGGGCTGCGGGACTTCTCCCAGCTGGCGGAGCCCGGCCACTTCTCCGACGACACACAGCTGACGCTTTATACCCTCGACGGGCTGACCGAGGCGCTGGAATGGGCCAATGCCGGTACCGCCGCCGACGAAGCCGCCTGCCTCTGGCTGGCTTACCTGCGCTGGTACGCCACCCAGGAGGGCCGCTTTCCGGACAACGCGCCGGAGCCCCAGCCGCGCTGGATCGACGAACAGGACGTGCTGCACGCACGCCGCGCCCCCGGCGCCGCCTGCCTGTCCGGCCTGGCCACCGGGGAAATGGGAACGCGGGCGCGCCCGGTCAACCCGGACTCGAAGGACTCCGGCACGGTGGTCCGGTCGGCTCCGTTCGGGCTGCTGCCGTTCGTCGACGACCAGACGGTCCAGCGGCTGGCCACGGACGGTTCGGCGCTCACCCACGGCCATCCGACGGCGCACCAGAGCGCGGCAACGTTCGCCACGCTGATCCGGCTGCTGGTGCACGAACAGGCCACGCTGCCCGGCGCCGCCGTGGCCCTGCTGGCCCGCACCGAGCAGGATCCGGCCGCCGCCGAGTTGGCC
>NZ_JBNHGF010000742.1:0-703 GCF_059091005.1 Arthrobacter sp. Y3223164 | reverse complement strand
ATCCCCCCCGGGCGACACGGCCCACCCGTGACGGCCGCCGCCGTCGTCAGCGGGTTAAGCCCGGGCGACACGGCCCACCCGTGGCGGCCGCCGCCGTCGTCAGCCCAGTTGGAGCGGCTAAGATTTTCTGGGCCCGCTTTTCCCTTCCGCGGGCGGAAAGCACAGCATGTCCTTCACCCAGAACGCCCTTGCCCGCTGGCAGGAGCTGCAGGCCTTGTCCGCGACGCCGGGCCTCAAGCTCGCCGCCGCCAGCCCGTGGGTGCCCGCGCTGTTCCGGACCGCTTTCACGCGCTCCCGGCCGCAGCTGCCGCTGGAGGAGTTCCACCGCAACACCGACGCCATCCTGGCCGAGCTGCGGCGCGCCGGGGTGCCGCTGCGGGAGGATTGGTCCGCCCGCCAGTACGCCGACGACTGGGTGGCCCGCAGGTTCCTCTCCCGCTTGCGCGAGGGCGGGCGGTTCGTTTACGAGCCCACCGAAGCGACAGTGCGCTTCCTGGAGTATCTGGACGGCTTGACCGGAGCTTCCTCCTCCCTGAACAGCTCCCGCCTGGCCACGCTGCTCACCCGGGTCGAGGCCCTGGCCCATGAGACCGATCCCGACCCCGAGGCGCGCATTGCCGTGCTCCGGGCCGAAATCGCCGAACGGCAGGAAAAGATCCGCGCGCTGGAAGCAGGCGACGCGCCGGCGGCGGTGCCCGCAGCC
>NZ_JBNHGF010000741.1:0-704 GCF_059091005.1 Arthrobacter sp. Y3223164 | reverse complement strand
GGATGCCGCCCGCTATGCCCTCACCCGCTCGCACGCCGATTCCAACATCGACATCGACCTGGCGCTGTGGGGCTCACCGGGGTGAAGGCGAAGCGGTCCCGTCCAACCAGCAGCCCGATGGCCGCCTGCGCCACGGCAATCAGGCACAGCAGCGCCAGGGAGGTTTCCCAAGCCCCGGTGGCGGCGAAGAGCCCGCCGAAAATCGGCGGACCGGCGGCGGCCAGCAGGTAGCCGATCGACTGGGCCATCCCGGAGAGGGCGCCGGCTTCGCGGTGGGTGCGGGTGCGCAAGCCGAAGAGCGAGAGCGCGGTGACCAGGGAACTGCCGCAGCCGAAGCCCGCCACCAGCACCCAGAACAGCATGACCTGCGGCATCAGCATCATGCCCAGGCCGCCTGCCACCACCACCAGGGGCGGCAGCGAGGCGGCCAGGCGCTGGGTCGGCCCGCGCAGGGCAACGGGGGTCAGCAGGCTGGATACCACGCCGATCAGCTGGAACAACATGAGGTCCCAGCCGGAGGCCAGGTCCCCGCGGCCGTGAAAACGTTCCAGAGTGGGCAGCCACGTGATGAGAATGTAGAAGGTCATCGACTGCAACCCCATGTACACCGTCACATGCCAGGCGAGGCCGGACTTCCACACCGAACCGCGCACCAGCGCCGGGGCCGCGGCGGCGGCACGGGCCCGCTCTTCGGCCGCGGTGCC
>NZ_JBNHGF010000740.1:0-708 GCF_059091005.1 Arthrobacter sp. Y3223164 | reverse complement strand
GTCGTCACCGCGGCGGCCGGCAGCGTCACCAGGGTGCCGCTGGAGTCGTTGCCGGCCGGCACGTATTCCGTCGAAATCAGCGCCGACGTGTCCATCGCTGCCGCCGCGCGGGTCAGCAGGGGAACCGAGGCGGGCGAACCGGTGGACTTCGGATGGTCACCCGCGACCGGCCGCCTCGGCAGCAATCATCTGGCGGTCGTGCCGGGCGGTGTCAGCTCCCGCATGGCCTTCAGCGCGCCGGCGGGGGACGCCCGGGTGGAAATCACGCCGGTGGATCCGAAGGGCAGACTGGGGGAGAAGCAGGCGGTGACCGTGCCCGCCGGAACCACCGTGACCCTTGATCCCCGGGCAGACGGCGCCGACGCTGCGGCCCTGTTGATCAGCGCGTCCGGCGAAGCCGTCTACGGCGCCCAGGTCCTGACCGACGGCGGTGCTCCCGACGTTGCGGTCCTGCCGGTGCCCGCCGGCACCCAGGCGCAGACCGCGGTGCCGGTCGATATCGGGTACTAGGGAAGAAGCGGCGCCGGGACCGGAACGCCGGTCAGGGGCGGGTCCGGCCGTAGCCGGGGTCAACCGCTTCCGGGGCCATGTTCAGCAGCTGCGCGGTCTGCTCCACTACCACATCGTGGATGAGCTCCGGCAGTTCGGCCCGCAGCCGGGCGGCCGCCTGGACCGGCTGCCGGAAGACGGTCACCACGGCCGGGCGGC
>NZ_JBNHGF010000739.1:0-708 GCF_059091005.1 Arthrobacter sp. Y3223164 | reverse complement strand
TCCTCCGCACCGGGCCCGCCGTCGTCCTGCCCGGGCACCGGCCCGCCGTCGTCCTGCCTCCGCGGGCCTCGGTGCCCTGCCTCCTCCGGGCTTTGGTGCCCGGGCACGCTACTCTTCGTGCCCTTGGTCTGCGCTCATCTGGTCTTCGGCGGGCGGCGTTTCTCCGGGCGGAACGCCACCGCCGGGTTCCAGTCCGGTGATGTTCTGGCTCTCGGGATCGGGGTTGGCCGAGTCGCCTTGGTCGGCCGAGACCCGGCCTTCGTTGACGCCCTCAGGCGCGGCCGGGCCGTGGCCCTTTCCGCCTGAAACACGGGGGTCGAATTCCGGTTGGTTTTTCGCCATGGTTCCGCCGTTCGTTGCGCTTTCCGGCCGCACCGCGGGCGCGGCCCTGTGCACCCACACTAGGCACGCGTGAGCCCCCCGGACAAGGGACCGGGCGGGCGCACTAGGCTGGATCCTATGGTTCCCCCGTCCCCCGGCAGCAGCTACACCACGGTAGCCGACGAGCACCGGCACGAGATCGAAATCAAACGCTCGAGGTTCATCACGGTGCTGCGGCGGGTGGAAACTGAGCAAGAGGCCCGCGGCCTGGTCGCGGAGCTGCGCCGCGAATTCCACGACGCCCGGCACCACTGCAGTGCCTTCCTGCTGGGCCCGGACCGGGGCGTCCAGCGCTCCAACGACGACGGCGAGCCCGCCGGCACGGCC
>NZ_JBNHGF010000738.1:0-711 GCF_059091005.1 Arthrobacter sp. Y3223164 | reverse complement strand
CGGAGCGGCGACCAGCGGCCGGCCCGCCGGCGCGTCCAACACGGCCTTGCTGCGCTCGAGGGCTTCCAGACCGTCTTCGCTCGCGTGGTGCGCCGAGCCGAGGTCGCGCAGCGGTTGGAAACACTCCGGAGCCAGGATCAGGGCCAGCAGCCCGGCTTCCAGTTCCATTCCGCCGTAAACCAGCCGGATGCCCACGAACACCGCCACCACGGCCACGGAAATGGTGGCGATCAGTTCCAGTGCCAGCGAGGACAGGAAGGCGACCCGCAGCGTGGCCAGGGTCCTTTCCCGGTAGGCGCGGGCGACATCGGCCAGGGCCCTGGTCTGCGCGGCGGCCCGGCCCAGGCCGACCAGGACCGGCAGTCCCCGGGCCAGTTCCAGCAGGTGGTCGGACAGGCGGTCCAAGGCGGCGGCCGCCTGTTTCGTCCGGTCTTCGGTGTGCTTGCCGATCAGGACCATGAAGACCGGCACCAGCGGCAGCGTGAGCACCACGATCAGCGCGCTCACCCAGTCCGCGGCCAGGATCCGCAGCCCCACCAGCAGGGGTACGGTGGCGCAGGTCACCAGGGCCGGCAGGTACTTGGCGTAGTAGTCGTCCAGGTTGTCCAGTCCCCGGGTGGCCAGCACACTCAGGGCGCCCTCGCCCGGGGCGGAGCCGTTGCGCCCGGCTTATACTGCAGCCAAGCATGGGGTGCTTGGTCTGACCCGTCA
>NZ_JBNHGF010000737.1:0-714 GCF_059091005.1 Arthrobacter sp. Y3223164 | reverse complement strand
GGTCGCCGCCCGCCCGGGTCGGCAGCCCCTCGTTGACGGCCATGCCGAGCGGAACCGTCGCCCACCAGGTGGCCGAGTCGACCGCCTGCAGCGCGGCGGAGACGGCCTGCTCGGTTGCCAAATAGGTCCCGTGAGCCAACCGCACTTTTCCGGCTAATGCCCCAGCGCTGTCCGCAAGGGCCGCCAACGATCCCGCTGCAGCCTGGACTGCCTTTTCGGCCACCCACCGCTCCGGCAGCAGCGTCCAGCGCGGATCGGCCAGCAGCAGTTGCACCGACAGGAGCTCGCGCCACAGGTCGCCGATGGTGGCGGCGGCCGACTCCAGCCGGACGGCTGCCGAAGCCAGCTCCTCCCACTCAAACGTGACCCCGCCAATACCGCCGGCAACCCGATAGCCGGCGTACCGGCGGGAACAGGTGCCTCCTTCCCGCCACCGGGCTCCGCCGGGCAGCCAGTCGTCGTCAGCCACCGTGCATCTCCGGCACAGGCCGTCCGGATCCCGGATGTCACGGCCGGGGGCCGTACATGGCGGCCGCCGCCGTTTGGGCCGCGTCGGCAGCCGCCTCTGCCGCACTCACCGCGGCTGCCGCGAGCCTGAGCAGTTCAGCCGCCTCCGCCATACCGGTGCGGTACTCGTACAGTCGCGCCCTGAAGGCCTTGCCGGCCGGCGAGACCCAGGCCGCGGCCGCGCCGGCCAGATCCGCCCGCACGGAC
>NZ_JBNHGF010000736.1:0-718 GCF_059091005.1 Arthrobacter sp. Y3223164 | reverse complement strand
CGGTCGGCAACGGCGGCTCCGCGGCGGAAGCCCAGCACCTCACCGCCGAACTGGTGGGCCGTTTCGACGGCGAACGCCGGGCGTTCTCCGCCATCTCGCTGCACGCGGAAACCTCGGCGGTCACGGCCATCTCGAATGACTACGGCTTCGACCAGCTGTTTGCCCGGCAGGTGCTGGGCCACGGGCGGGCTGGCGACGTGCTGCTCCTGCTGACCACCAGCGGCAAGAGCGGGAACCTGCTGCGCGCGGCCGAAGCTGCCCGAAGCATCGGCGTGACCTGCTGGGCGCTGACCGGCCAGGCGCCGAATCCGCTGACCGAGTTGTGCGACGACTATGTGGCAGTGGAGGCGCTGCCGGCCAATGTGCAGGAGGGGCACCTGATGGCGCTGCATGCCCTCTGCCGGGCGTTCGACGCCGAGGTGGCGCGCCTCGAGGGAGGCGCCGCGGGCGGACGCGGGCAGGGAGGCCGGCCATGAGGATCGTGGTGGTGGGAGACGTACTGCTGGACGCGGACGTGGAGGGTGCGGCAACCCGGCTGAGCCCGGACGGACCGGTGCCGGTGGTTGACGCGGCCGAAACAACCTACCGCGCCGGAGGAGCCGGGCTGGTGGCACGGATGCTGGCCCGCGACGGCCGGGACGTCCTCCTGGTCACGGCACTGTCCGACGACGGCGCTTCCTCCCGGCTGCGCGACACCCTGGACGGCGTCCGCGTGGTC
>NZ_JBNHGF010000735.1:0-718 GCF_059091005.1 Arthrobacter sp. Y3223164 | reverse complement strand
CGGGACGGGTTCTCCAGCGCCGCCGCGGCCGCAGCCGCGAGCGCGTCGGCCGACTCCCCCTGCAGCACGGGAGGCGACCGGTAGTACCCCTCCCCCAACTGCATCACCACGGGAACCCCGATGCCGATGGCCTGCAGCTCGCTCATGGCCAGGATGCCGGCACTCTGGCCGATCACCACGTGCGCCGACGCGAGCCAGCGCAGGTACCCGGGCTTGGGCATCTTCGGCACCATCACGACGCCGAGCTCCGCCGCCCGGGATGCGCCGCCGCCCCACTCCAGCCCCTGCAGTTCCACCTGGCTGCCGGCGGCAATCTGCAGGGCACGCACCAGCTCCAGCTGCCGCCGGCCGCCCTTGGAGTCGTCCCAGCGGGAAGCGAAAACGATCCGCGGCCGCTCGGCCGGCCGCCACTCGGGCAGTTCCTCCAGGTCGACCGGGTTCGGCAGGTACACGGCGTCGGGGCGGGCCGTTTCCGCGTGTTCGCGCAGGTCGGGGGTGGAGTACAGCACCTTCACCGCATGGTCGGCGCCCCACTGCAGCGCGGGCCGGCGGGCGGGCTCGTAGTACTGGCTGCGGATGTCCGTGCCGTGGAAATGCAGCACGAAGGGCTTGACCGGGCGGGACCGCACCACGCCGATCCGCGACCCGGAGTGCACGTGCAGCAGGTCCGACCGCAGGATGGCGGCCGCCCGCCGGGCCTGCCACACGGCACCGGCGG
>NZ_JBNHGF010000734.1:0-718 GCF_059091005.1 Arthrobacter sp. Y3223164 | reverse complement strand
CCTCGTGGATGGCCGCGGCCAGCTGCCGGTAGTACTCCGGGTAGGCGCCGGCGACGGAGCGAACCCTGCGGGTGTGGCCCGGCGTGCCGAGGGTTCCCCAGCGCTCTTCGGGCTCCTCGCCGTATCCGGCTGCTCCGGGAACCGCGCCCGCCGCCAGCGCGGCCTCCTGGCTGTCCAGCCCCCAGGAGGTGAAGGCGGCGGCCGAGCCGAGCACATGGAACCGCGGCGCGGGCAGCGCTGAGATGAGGTTTATCGACAACCGCGAGCGCACCCCAGATTCGTGCAGCAGGGAGACGAAGGCATCCTCGTCGGCGGCGGATGCTGCGGGGGCGGTGTGGCGCGCGGTTTCGCCGTAGACCGTGGCGGCCGGCCCGAAGAGCGTGAGCGCCTGGTCGATCAGGTGGACGCCGAGGTCGAAGAGGATGCCGCCGCCACCGGCGACGCCGGCCGTTGCCTTCCAGGCCCGCAGACCCTCCGGCTTCCAGCGCTCAAAGCGGGACTCGAAGGTGTGGACCCGGCCGAGTTCGCCGTCGCCGATCAGCTGTTTCAGGGTCAGGAAATCCGAATCCCAGCGGCGGTTGTGGAAGACGGAGAGCACCACGCCGGCCCGTCCGGCCTTGGCCAGCAGGGCGTCGCCCTGGGCGGATGCGGGGACGAAGGGCTTGTCCACCACCACGTGCAGGCCGCGGTCCATCGCGGCGTCGGCGAGCGCGTAGTG
>NZ_JBNHGF010000733.1:0-719 GCF_059091005.1 Arthrobacter sp. Y3223164 | reverse complement strand
GGGCTTGCGCGGACTCATCGCGCCGCCGCTGCGGCCTGCCCCAGGGCCTCGACCAGCACCGGCCCGTATTGGGTCACGTCACCGGCGCCGACGGTCAGCACGATGTCCCCGGGCCGGGAGCGGGCAACAATGTCCCTCACCGCCCGCCCCGGATCCGGTGCATAGCTGCCGGGCGCGAGCCGGCTGGTGATCAGTTCGCTGGTGACGCCCGGGATCGGATCTTCACGGGAGGCGTAGATATCGAGAACGGCCGCCGAATCGGCCAGTTGCAGGGCCCGGGCGAACTCGGCGGCGAATTCCCGGGTGCGGGAAAACAGGTGCGGCTGGAACAGGACATGCACCGCATGCCCGCCGGCCACCTCGCGGGCGGCCGTGAGTGCCGCGTGGACCTCGGTGGGGTGGTGTGCGTAGTCGTCGAACACCCGTACCCCTGCCGCCGTGCCCTTGGCCTCGAACCGTCTGGCTGCTCCGGTGAACCCGGCCAGTCCCTCGGCCGCGGTGGCCGGATCGATGCCCTGGGTGATGGCCACGGCGAGGGCGGCGGCGGCGTTGCGGATGTTGTGCTCGCCCGGCACCTGCAGCCGCAGCGTGCAGCTGCCGCCGGAGTATTCGATCCTGCTGGTGCTCCCCGAGCCGGCGAAGACGGTGTCTTCGACACGCACCTGGGCGTCGGCCGCGTAGCCGTAGCCCAGCACGCGGCCTGCGGTGCCGGACGCCGC
>NZ_JBNHGF010000732.1:0-720 GCF_059091005.1 Arthrobacter sp. Y3223164 | reverse complement strand
CACCGCCTGGCTCGCCTCGGGCGGAGCGGGCCTGTTGATGCTCGGCTCCGCCCTCCTCTGGTGGCGGCGCCGCACGGCCTGAGGTAGCCGGCCCGGTCCTGCACCCGGGCGTTCACCCCGCCGCCAACTGTCGTTGACCTTGGCATGGCTGAATGTCCTGCGATGGATCCTGAGACAACGCCGCGGCGGAAATTCCTGCCCGAAATCCAAGCCCTGCGCGCCCTTGCGGTGCTGTTGGTGGTGGCCTACCACCTGGAGCCGCGCTGGCTGCCCGGCGGCTACGTCGGAGTGGACGTCTTCTTCGTCATCTCCGGCTTCCTGATCACCGGCCACATGCTGCGCGAGGCGGCGGCCACCGGCACGCTGTCCCTGAGGTCATTCTGGGCCGCCCGCATCCGGCGCATCCTGCCCGCGGCGCTGCTGACCATTGCCGTCGTCCTGGCGGCCACGCTGGCGCTGCTGCCCATGAGCCAGTGGGAGCGCATCGGGGGCCAGGCCCTGGCCTCCACCCTCTATGTCCAAAACTGGGTCCTGGCCGCCGACTCCGTCGACTACCTGGCCGCGACCGAGACGCCGACGCCGCTCCAACACTTCTGGTCCCTGGCCGTCGAGGAACAGTTCTACCTGCTGTGGCCGCTGCTGGTCCTGCTGGCCGTCTTCGCGGCGCGCCGAACGCGGCGGCGTCGCCGGGGGATCGCAGCCGCGATCTTCGCCGCCGTC
>NZ_JBNHGF010000731.1:0-725 GCF_059091005.1 Arthrobacter sp. Y3223164 | reverse complement strand
CGTCCCCTCGCCATGGCCGCCTGCGCGGCGGCCAGCAGGTCGGTCAGCTGTCCGGCGCCGCCAGAGCCCGGGCCGCCGTTGAGCGTCGAGGCCAGTCCCGTGTTTCCGGTCTGGCCGTTGAGCATGGCGGTGATCGCGCCGGACGTGCCGTTCTGCCCGGTGAGCATCGAGGTCAGCCCGGTGGACGTGGACAGCTGGGCGGCGGCGATCAGGTCGGTCAGCGCGCTCTGCTGGTCCGCGGTCAACCCCGCGGCTCCGGCAGCCCCGCCGGAACCGGCGCCGGCAGCCTGGACCGAGGACTCCTCGGGCAGGATACGGCGGATGGTGGTGAGGTTGGAGTCGTTCTCCCAGGCGTCCCGGACCTTAATCGTGTCGCCGGGCTGCGGGGCGTCGATGGCCTTGCCGTTGCCCAGATAGATGGAGACGTGGCCGCCGTCAAAACTGAAGAGCAGGTCGCCGGGCTTGGCATCTGCCATGGAAGCCACCGGCGTGCCTTCCTTCATCTGGTCCCAGGTGACGCGCGGCAGGTCGATGCCGATGTCGCGGAAGGCATGCTGCACGAAGGACGAGCAGTCGAGGCCGACGGACGCGTCGTTGCCGCCCCAGACGTAGGGCAGGCCGACGTACTTCTCCGTGGCCTTAATCAGCTCGGCGACGGTCCCGGTCGCGGCACCGGTCCCGCTCACGGCGCCGGTCCCGGAAGCGCCGGCGGGGGCCTGGGCTGC
>NZ_JBNHGF010000730.1:0-729 GCF_059091005.1 Arthrobacter sp. Y3223164 | reverse complement strand
GGCGTCCCTGGCCGGGCTGCTCCACCGGACGGCCAGCGCGGACCGCGCCGGGGACGGCACCGTGGAGGTGCTCGAAGTATCCGCCCTCGGCGGCCAAAAGCTGTGGGTCGTCGCGATGCCGGGCACCCAAGCCGCGGGCTCGGCCGAGGCAACCGCCAACCCGTTCGATGAGACCGGCATCGCCGAAGCGGTCACCGGCAGGAGCGCGTTCGTCTCGGCCGCCGTGTCGCAGGCCCTCGGGGAAGCCGGGGCCGACGCAGAGGATTTGGTGATGCTGGTCGGATACAGCCAGGGCGGCATCCACGCCATGAACCTTGCCGCCGATCCCGCCTTCCTGGCCAACCACAACGTGGGCTTCGTCCTGACGGCCGGCTCGCCGGTGGCCGGCATCAACCCCGGCCCTGGCGTCCGGAGCGTTCACCTGGAGCACGCCCAAGACTGGGTGCCGGGCACCGACGCCAGGCCGAATCCGGACCGGCGCGAACGGGTCACCGTGACCCTGACCGATCCCGCGGCCACCCCTGCAGGTGAGGGCGCCGGGCTGGGACCCGGGCATGACCTCGGGAACTACGTGCGGGCAGCCCGCAACATCGACGCGAGCCCGGATCCGTCGGTGCGCGAGGCGACAGCATTCCTCGGCGCTGCGCTCGCCGGCGCCACCGCCAGGCAGCATCTGTTCACCCTGCGCCGGTCGCAGCCCGACGGGTCAAGGCCTTCCCGCCCCGCCAT
>NZ_JBNHGF010000729.1:0-729 GCF_059091005.1 Arthrobacter sp. Y3223164 | reverse complement strand
GGCCCGCCCCGTCCGGGCCGAACCGGACCACCAGCGCACCGCCGAAGGGGCGCCGGCCGACCACTTCCACCCGGTCGTCGAGTCCGATCCGCTCGGCGCTGAAGAAGCGCAGGAGGTCGGCATCGGCGTCGCTGATCCGGGTGATCCGGCCGGTGTGTCCGCCGTCGAGTTCTTCCAGCTGCACCGCGCTGGGGACGTGGACGGTGCCGTCCGCCGCCGGGATGGGGTCGCCGTGCGGATCGCGCTGCGGATGGCCCAGCTTGGCCGCCATCCGGTCGATGAACATGTCGGAGACGGTATGTTCGAGCAGCTCGGCTTCGTCGTGGACTTCGTCCCAGGCATAGCCGAGTTCCTGCACCAGGAAGGTCTCCAGGACCCGGTGCCGGCGGACCATGGTCAGGGCCAGCCGGCGGCCGGCGTCGGTCAGTTCGATGGCGCTGTACGGCCGGTGGTCCACCAGCTGCAGTTCCACCAGCTTGCGCACCATCTCTGAGACCGAGGAATTGGCCACCCCGAGCCGGCCGGCCAGCTGCGAGGAGGTGATGGGCTTGTCCTGCCACTCGGTGAAGGCGTAGATGACCTTGACGTAGTCCTGCACGCTGGATGAGCCGCTGCTCAGCGCGGTTTTCCTGGCCGGGGGCATGCGTCTCACTCTCGTCGAACGTGTCAGGACGGCAGGTTGGCGGCGGCGGAGCCGGGCTGCGCGGGCGAGCCCCGCCGCGTGCGGCG
>NZ_JBNHGF010000728.1:0-730 GCF_059091005.1 Arthrobacter sp. Y3223164 | reverse complement strand
GGCCGGTCGCGTGGGTGAGCTCCGCTCCCCTGCTGCCGGGCCTGCGGGTGGTGCCGGCTTCCCTGCCGTGGGGGCCGTGGCTGGGGCGGGTCTTCCCGCGGCCGGGGCCGAAGATGGCGTCCCAACCTGGTGGCTGGACGAGGCAGGAGCCGGGCCGGCCGCAGCGGTAACAGCAAACGGGCGGTCGCTGCACAGGCGGTTCCCAAGAGCACACCCGCAAACAGCAGGGCCACCCCCGGCGGCGCGTGCGGCAGGGCCAAGGCAGCTGCCCAACATGCCACCACCGCGAGCCCCAGGCGAAGATCCAGGCGCCGGCCTCGGGCCTCCGTCGCGGCGGCCTCAGCGGCCGCGGGATCCGGCTTGAGGTGCCGCAGCAACCACCGGCCCAGGTCGCTGCGCCGTCTGGGCGGCTGACCCAACTCATTCTGGTCCGGCGCCACGACGTTCGGACGTCGGGCCGCATCCGCGTACCGCTGCCAGCGCGGCGGCCGGCTCATACCGACACCAGTTCCACCAGCGCCTCCAGCATGACCGGCCCGATGCCGGGCACTGCATCAAGATCCGACGGCTGCCCGTACGGGCCGTGCTGCTCGCGGAACTCGACAATCCGCGCGGCAAGAACCGGTCCGACCCGGGGCAGTTCGAGGAGCTCCTCGGCCGTCGCCGTATTGATGTTGATCTTGGCAGCCGGACCGCCCGCGGCGCCGCCCCCGCCTGGCTCCTCGGCGCC
>NZ_JBNHGF010000727.1:0-730 GCF_059091005.1 Arthrobacter sp. Y3223164 | reverse complement strand
CACCGTGCTGGTCTCCGCCGCCGCCTATGCCGCTGCCGGACTGCTGATGCTGGCCACCGATTGGCCGGGCCCGCTGGCCGGGCTCCTGGCCCTGCCCTACCTGGCCAACGTGCTGCGCTTCGCCCGGATCGACGACGCCGGCTCGGCCGCCGCGAACGCGGGGTGGAAACGGTTCCTGTGGCTGAACTATGCGGTCGGTTTCCTGGTCACCATGCTGCTGATCTGGTACGCGGGAGCCCGGTGAAACCGCGGGGCGACAACGGGTCCACGGAGGCCCGTCCGACGGAGGGCCGGCATCACACCATCATGACCGTGGTGATCCCGGTGCTCGACGACGCCGCGGCGCTCGCCGACTGCCTCGCGCTGTTGGGGCGGCAGACCCGTCCGCCCTACGAGGTCATCGTCGTGGACAACAACTGCACCGATTCCTCGGCCCACGTGGCACGGGCGGCCGGGGCGCGCGTCGTCGTCGAACGACGCCCCGGCATCCCGGCCGCATCGGCTGCCGGCTACGACGCCGCCGTCGCAGGCTTCGATACCGCCTGTGTAGGGCCCGATGACGCCACCGCGGCCGGCTTCGATGGCACCGCCGACGGTGTGATCGTCCGCTGCGACGCCGACACCCGTCCTCCCGCGGACTGGCTGGCAGGGATCGGTGCCGCCTTCGACGCCGATCCCGGCCTCGACGCGCTGACCGGTCCGGGCCGGTTCTATGACCTGCCGCGGCCGG
>NZ_JBNHGF010000726.1:0-730 GCF_059091005.1 Arthrobacter sp. Y3223164 | reverse complement strand
GCGGCCGCTGCCGGCCACGGGCGACATCGACACCACGCCCATCGCCACCACCCCGGCGGCCGCCGCCGACCTGGACCCGATCTGGCAGGCCGTGGTGCCGGAGACACGCACCCGCGCCAACGACATCCACCTGCCGATTTCGCTGGCCTTCGCCGAGCGGCTGTGCCGGGCGTACCCGCAAGCCGACGCGGAACTGGTCCGGGTAGCCGTCCTGCTGCACGACACCGGCTGGGCGCACGTGGACGAGGAACGGATCCTCTCCGAGGGGTTCACCGGCGACTGGCGCAAGGCGGCCATCCGCTTCGAGCACGAGGCCGAGGGCTGCAAGGTGGCACGCACGGTGCTGCCCGGCCTCGGGTATTCGGAGGAGTTCGTCGACCGCGTCTGCGAGATCATCGACGGCCATGACACCCGCCATGTGCCGTACTCGCTGGAGGACGCCCTGGTCCGGGACGCCGACCGGCTGTGGCGGTTCGACCACGCCGGCATCGCGGTGGCCGCCTCCTGGTTCGGCATGACGCCGGCCGTCTACACCGACCGGCTCGGCGCCGAAATCATTCCGGAACTGATCACCGAGGCCGCCCTTGCCATGGGAACGGCCGACCTGGAACGTTCCAGGGCCCTGCTGAAGACAGGAGTCATCCGATGACCACCACCCCCGGCACCACCACCCCTGCACCTGGGGGAGCGCCGGCGTCGTCCGCCCCGCCCGCCCTCGCCGCGCGCGCAG
>NZ_JBNHGF010000725.1:0-738 GCF_059091005.1 Arthrobacter sp. Y3223164 | reverse complement strand
GCGCGCCGGCGATCGTGCCGCCGTCGGCCGTTCCCATGAAGCGGATGCGCTCACCCGCCGGTGCCGCCCGCCGGCGCAGCTCCTCCAACTCCACGCCGCCGCCGTACATCAGCAGCCGCGCGTGAGGGTACCGGTCCATGATCTTGAGGAATGCGTCCACGAACACGCCGGCGCCCTGGATTTCGGACATGGTGCCCGCGTAGACGAAGGTGGGGCCGGGGTGCGCATCCCGGGGCCCGTGCAGGCTGAAGGTGCCGGTGTCGATGCCGGTGCCCACCTCGGCCACCCTGGCGCGTCCGGAGGTCAGCCGCGCCAGCGCCTGGGTCACGCCGGTCGAGATGCTCAGGACGCCGGCTGCGCCGGTCACCACCCAGCGTTCCACTGCCCGCAGCACCTTGACCACCTGCGGGTGCACTCCGATTCCGGCCGCCGCATCGGAGCTGACGTCGGCGGAAAAGTACACGTAGGGACGGCGCCGCAGCGCGGCCGCGGCCCGGACCACCACGCCGGTGGTCGGCGGCGGCTCAACGAGCAGCACGTCGAAGGGTTTCTGCGCCAGCAGGCGGAAGAACAGCGGGATGTCGAAGCTGGCGTACTGCAGATAGCCCCGCACGGCGCCGCTGGCGTCCCGCAGCACGGGCCAGCGGAGGATCCGGGCGCCGTCGCCGCTGGTCCCCGCCGCGGCAGGGAGTCCCTTGGGGGGCCGGGTGGTGAGCACGGTTACCTGGTGGCCGGCCT
>NZ_JBNHGF010000724.1:0-743 GCF_059091005.1 Arthrobacter sp. Y3223164 | reverse complement strand
CACGCAGGGCACCCGTGACATGGTGGCCGCCGTCGCCGCCTCCACCGATGCCCGCGCCATGCAGGTGCGCATCCTGCCGCAGGTGGTGGAAGCCGCCCAGCTCGAGGTCCCGGCGCTCCAGGGCCTGCTGCCGCTCGGCCTGCGCGAGACCGACCTGGGCCCCGAAATGCTGGACGTCGTCCGCGGCGAGCACCACCTGATCGTGATGGGCGACGAACAGTCCGGCAAGACCAACCTGGTCCGTTCCCTGGTCGCCTCGCTGGTGGCGCAGTACCCGTCCCGGGACCTGGTCTTCGCCGTCTTCGATCCCCGCCGGGCGCTGGCCGACGTGGTCCCGGACGCCTACCTGGGCGGCTACGCGCCGAGCGCCGCCCAGGCCGAGCCGCTGGCCAACGCGATCGCCTCGGAGCTGTCCAAGCGGACCACCGGCGGCGACGCGATGCAGGACAGCATCGGCGAGGCGGACAGCATCCCGCGGATCGTCCTGCTGGCCGATGACTACGACATCCTCACGGCCGGCGGCGCCGGCCCGCTCCGCTCGCTGATCGAATACCTGCCGATGGGCCCGGAACTGCAGCTGAACGTGATCCTCACCCGCCGGGTGCGCGGGGCCGGCCGCGGCATGTACGAACAGTTTTTCGCCGCGCTGCGGGACTCCGGCAGCACCGGCCTGATCCTCTCCGGCGACCGCTCCGAAGGCGGCCTGCTCAACAACGTGCGCGCCCGCCGGCTGCCGCCCGGCC
>NZ_JBNHGF010000723.1:0-747 GCF_059091005.1 Arthrobacter sp. Y3223164 | reverse complement strand
CGGAGGCCAGCGCGTTCTCCAGGGAGGCCCGCATCAGCCCGCTGAGCACCCGGTCCGGCTGCTCCACGCCGGCCTCGGCCAGCAGTTGCGCCGACTGGGCCGCGATGGTCACCAGATGGTTCGACGCGTGCGCCAGGGCGGCGTGATAGAGCGTGCGGTCCTTCTCGGCGATGACCACCGGTTCGCCGCCCATCTCCACGACCAGAGCCTGGGCGATCGGCAGCACCGTGGCCTCGGCCGTCACCCCGAAGCTGCAGTCATTGAGCCGGGCCAGGTCCAAGCTCATGCCCGTGAACGTCATGGCCGGGTGGATGGCCAGCGGGATGGCACCCTTGGCCCGGGCCGGCCCCAGCACGGCGGTGCCGTAGCGTCCGGAGGTATGCACGACGAGCTGGCCCGGCTGCCAGACCCCGGCCGCGGCCAGACCGTCCACCAGTTCCGGCAGGGCATCGTCCGGCACCGCCAGCAGCACCAGTTCGGCCCGTTCCACGATCTCGGGGATCTGCAGCACCGGGACGCCGGGCAGCAGGTTCTCGGCCCGCTCCCGGCTGTCCTCGGAAACCGCTGACACCCCGACAACGGCGTGCCCCACGCCGCGCAGCGCGGCACCGAGGACGGCGCCGACCTTGCCGGCACCGATCACGCCGATGCCCAACCGTCCGGGCCTACTCCTGCCCGCCATCGCGGCCCTCCTTGCTTCCTTGTGGTTCGTCCTGCTGCGCCGGCCCGCGGACGCCGCCCGCGGGC
>NZ_JBNHGF010000722.1:0-750 GCF_059091005.1 Arthrobacter sp. Y3223164 | reverse complement strand
GGCCGACCCGGCCCGGCTGGCGGCCTTCGAGGTGCTCCGCGCGGTGGAACGGGACGACGCGTACGCGAACCTGGTGCTGCCTGCGAGCATCCGCAAACACCGGCTGGACAAGCGCGACGCCGGCTTCGCCACCGAGCTGGCCTACGGCGCCCTCCGCGGTTTGGGCACATACGATGCCATCCTGGCCCGCTGCGTGGACCGGCCGCTTGACCAGCTGGACCCCGCGATCCTCGATGCGCTCCGGCTCGGTGCCCACCAGCTGCTGGCCATGCGGGTGCCGGCCCACGCCGCCCTGGACCAGACCGTCGGCCTGGCCCGCGCGGTGATCGGCGCTGGCCCCGGCTCGCTGATCAACGCCGTCCTGCGCAAGGTCACCGCCCGGGACCTGCACGGCTGGACCGCCGAGCTGACCGCCGGTGAGACCGACCCGGTCAAGGCGGCGGCTCTGGAACACAGCCATCCGGAATGGGTCGTGCGGGCACTGCGGCAGTCCCTGGCGGGGCACGGACGCCGCGTGGACGAATTGGAAGACCTGCTGGCGGCCGACAACGCCGCGCCGGTCGTAAATCTGGTGGCGCTGCCCGGGCTGGGCTCGCTGGACGAGGCGATCGACGCCGGCGCGGAGCCCGGGGAACTGGTCGCGGGTTCCGCCCTGTATGCGGGCGGAGACCTCGGCCGGCTGGCCAGCGTGCGGGCCGGAACCACCCGTGTCCAGGACGCCGGATCCCAACTCGTGGCGCTGGCCCTGGC
>NZ_JBNHGF010000721.1:0-751 GCF_059091005.1 Arthrobacter sp. Y3223164 | reverse complement strand
GCGCCCCGCTGACATGCCCGCCTGCTCCGGCCGCCGGGCCCGGCCGCTACGGCGGCGGGAGCCGCGGCACGTGACGTGAAGCTCTGTGTCGCGCCTTGTACGCCATTGCCGATAGGACCCGCGGACACGGTAACGTTTTCCCTATGGTTGAGTCTGACGTTCGTGAGTATCCCTTTGGCACCATGGTCACCGCAATGGTCACCCCCTTCACCGAGGAGGGCGAGGTCGACTACGGGAAGGCAGCGGAACTGGCGGACAAGCTGGTCCAGGACGGATGCGACGGGCTTGTCGTCACCGGCACCACCGGCGAGACCTCGACGCTCACCGACGACGAGAACGAGGGCATGTTCCGGGCCGTCGTCGAGGCTGTGGGGGGACGGGCCAAGGTCATTGCCGGGTCCACCACCAACGACACCCGCCACTCGGTCAGTCTCTCCCGGCGCGCCGCCAGCGCCGGCGTGGACGGACTGCTCATCACCGCCCCCTACTACAACAAGCCGAGCCAGGCCGGCGTGCAGGCCCACATCGAGACCATCGCTTCGGCCATCGGCCTGCCCGTCATGGTCTATGACATCCCCGGCCGCGCCGGCATCAACATCGAGACGGAAACCCTGATCCGGCTGGCCGAGCATCCGCTCGTCGTCGCGCTCAAGGACGCCAAGGCGGACTACGCCGCGACCACCCGCGTCCTGGCCGCCACGGACCTCGACGTCTACGCCGGCGACGACGGCCTGACCCTGCCGCTGATGGC
>NZ_JBNHGF010000720.1:0-756 GCF_059091005.1 Arthrobacter sp. Y3223164 | reverse complement strand
CGCTGGGGCCGCTCGGGGTGGCCGCGCGCCAGATCACCATCGCCCTGCCCGGCCGGCTGCGGGTGCTGCCGCCGTTCCATTCCAAGCGTCACCTGCCCTCCAAGCTGCGCAAGCTGCGCGAACTGGACGGCCGCGTGGCGGTGCAAATCCGCGGGGCCGGCACCGAATTCGATTCGCTGCGCGACTACGTGCGCGGCGACGACGTGCGCTCCATCGACTGGCGCGCCACCGCCCGGCGGCAGGCCGTCGTCGTCCGCACCTGGCGTCCCGAACGCGACCGCCGGGTGGTGATCGTGCTGGACACCTCCCGCACCTCGGCCGCACGGATCGAGGACGAGCCGCGGCTGGACACCGGAATCGAGGCGTCGCTGCTGCTGGCCGTGCTCGCCGAGCGCGGCGGCGACCGCGTGGATTTTTTGGCCTTCGACCGGCGGCCGCGGGCCAGGGTCGCCTCCGCGGCCAAGGGCAACCTGCTCAACCAGCTGGTCAACGCCATGGCCCCGCTGGAACCGGAACTGATCGAAGCGGACTGGTCGCAGATACCCGCGGAGATCCACGCCCTGTCCTCGCACCGGTCGCTGGTGGTGCTGCTGACCTCGCTGGACTCCGGGGCGGCGGAGGAGGGGCTGCTGCCGGTGCTGGCCCAGTTGACCGCCAAGCACACCGTGGTGGTCGCCTCCGTCAGCGATCCGCACGTGGACCGGCTGCGCGCCGTCCGCGGGACCGCCGACGACACGTACCGGGCCGCCGCCGCCG
>NZ_JBNHGF010000719.1:0-757 GCF_059091005.1 Arthrobacter sp. Y3223164 | reverse complement strand
CTCGCCCCGGACGGCACCCCGGTGCCGGTGTCCTCGCCCGGACTGGTTCCCGGGACCGCCGCGGTCGTGCGGACCTCGGGGTCCACCGGCACACCCAAGGCCACCATGCTGGGGATCGACGCGCTGGCCGCGTCGTCGATGGGCACCGCCCTGCGGCTGGGCGGCGAGGGGCAGTGGCTGCTGACGCTGGCGCCGAACTACGTGGCCGGCCTCCAGGTTCTGGTCCGCTCCCTCTACGCCGGCACCCGGCCCCGGGCGATGGACCTGTCCGGCGGGTTCACCGCCCGCGCGTTCACCGACGCGGCAGCCGCCCTGACCGACCGGTTCCGGATCACCTCGCTGGTGCCCACCCAGCTGCACCGGCTGCTCGCCGCGGCGGAGCCCGAAACGCTCAAGGCGCTGCGCCGGTTCGATGCCATCCTGCTCGGCGGCGCCCGGATGCCGGAGGCGCTGCGGGCGGAGGCGGCCAAACAGTCGCTGAAGATCGTGCGCACCTACGGCATGAGCGAGACCTGCGGCGGCTGCGTGTACGACGGCGTCCCGCTCCAGGGAGTCACCCTCCGGCTGGAGCGAGGCAGGGTCCTGATCGGCGGCGACGTGGTTGCCGGGGGCTACCTGGACAATCCGCAGCTGACCGACGCCCATTTCAGCGCGTCCGGCGGCACGCGCTGGTTCCGCACCGAGGACCTCGGCGAGACGGACGACGCCGGCGCGCTGACCGTCATCGGGCGCGCGGACGACGTGCTGATCACCGGCG
>NZ_JBNHGF010000718.1:0-758 GCF_059091005.1 Arthrobacter sp. Y3223164 | reverse complement strand
GACAGCCGCCAGCGCCGTCCCGGCGGCCGGGGCCAACACGAGGGAGCGGATGGCGGGCTGGCGCAGCGCCCGGAGGGCCAGGAAGCCGGGCAGGTAGAAGACGGCGAGCATGACAGCCAGCTGTCCGGCAACTGCCATGAGGACTCCCTTGCGCCACCAACCGTTGTGGAATTGTAGATCCGGGGGCGGGCCGTGCAGTACTCCCGCCGCGTGCTCATGGAACCGTAGGGGCGGCAGATGTCGCGCCGGTGAACGGCGGGAGAACGCACTCCTGGTTCCGGGCCTTGCCGAGACTGCGCTGCCCGCCGAAACGCGCGTTTCGGCGGGCAGCAGTCGGTTTGGACGATTCTCGGCTGGCTACCGGTCGGCGGCCTGCGCCTTCAGGGCCCGGACGACGCCGTCCTTGTTTTCCAGCACCAGCCGGCGCAGGGCGGGGGAGCGGTCCGCCAGGGACTCCGACCAGGCGTCCGTGGCGTCAACGGTGGCCTGCGTGGACAGCTGCGACGGGTACAGGCCGACGACGATCTGCTGCGAGAGTTCGTGCGTGCGGGTGTTCCAGATGTCTTCGATGGCGTCGAAGTACTGCGCGGCATAGGGCTCCAGCAGCGTGGTGTCATGGACGCGGGTGAAGCCGGCGATGACCGACTGCTGGGTGGCGTTGGGCAGTTCGCCCTTGACGACGACGGACTCCCAGGCCGCCGCCTTCGCCTCGGCGGTGGGGATGGCGGCCTGCGCAAGGGCGGCGGCGCGCTGGCCGG
>NZ_JBNHGF010000717.1:0-762 GCF_059091005.1 Arthrobacter sp. Y3223164 | reverse complement strand
GGCCGCTGCCGGTGCCCAAGGACTACCCGCTGCGCTTCGACATGGTGCTGGAGGAGGTCCGCAGCCCGGCCGGGGGCGGACCGGAGCCCGGCCACCGCGCCGGGGATGTGCTGGTCTTTGCCGGGCGGGCAAAGATGCTGGGACCGCAGCACCTGAGGGTGCGGCTGGCCGGCGGGTTCGACAACGCCGCCGACTTCCCGCCCCAGGATTTGGGCCCCGGCGGAGAAGCCAGCTACCTCCATCCTGTCCGCACGGTGACGCGCGCCGACGTCGCGGCCGGAGGCCTGACCGTTTCCTTCTCCTGCACCGCGGTCCCGGCGGACGAACCTTCCGGCGGTGCCCCGGTGGCGAGCCGCACGCGGGAGTTCAGCATCGACGTCGTCAGCGGTGAAATCCGCGAGACGTGACGCGCGCCTCGGCACCATCCCGGCGCCCTCCCGGCGAGGTGTGCAAGGATTTAACCCGGGATCAACGAGCGCCGCCCGGCGGTGGCGGAGACGCAGAACGGAGAGGGATTGCAGGACAAGGACCCAGACCAGGAATCCATGTCACCCATGACTCCGCAGGCGGGAATGCTGCCGATCATCAAGCCGAAAAACATCCCGGCCAACGACGCCGGCCGCGGCTCCGGCACCGGACGCGCCGGTTCGGCCGCTGGGCCCCAGAGCACCCACCCTCCGGTGCCACGTCCGACGGACCGGCCGGTAGCCAAGCAGGTCAAGCCCGTTCCCAGCGGCACCGCGCCGCTGCCCGCCTCCGCGG
>NZ_JBNHGF010000716.1:0-765 GCF_059091005.1 Arthrobacter sp. Y3223164 | reverse complement strand
AGCAGGCGGACGCCGGCCTCGGGCCACTCGGCCTCGGCTGCGGCCAGGGCCTTGAGCCGTTCCAGCTGGGCCGGATTGCGGGCCACATTCAGCTCGCCGCCCTTGCGGACACCGGCGTCGATGCCCTCCGCACCGGCGACCGCGATGACCTCGTCCACCGTCTCGTTCAGCAGCGTCTGGAAGCGGCCCACCAGCGCACGGCCGTGCGCCTTGACGTACTGGCCGCGGCCGCCGGTGATGCTGTTGGTCAGCCAGCCGCCGTTGCGGCCCGAGGCGCCGAAGCCAGCGAAGCGGCTCTCGAGCACGACGATATCCAGCTCCGGCCGGGCCTTCTTGAGGTAGTACGCCGTCCACAGCCCGGTGTAGCCGGCGCCGACGATGGCGACATCGGCCGTCGTGTCGCCGGCCAGGGCCGGCCGGGGAGCGGGCAGCCCGTCCTCGGCAAACCAAAAGGAGACGTTGCCGTTGACCGTCGAGGCCGTCTCGGTGATCAGTTTTTTGCTCATGGTGGGATTTCCTAGGTCGTGGAGACGAGGTCGGAGTCTTCGAGCAGCACGCCGTGCCCTGAACCGTTCCTGTAGCTTGCAGCATGCCGCCCACCTGCGGGCGACCGGAGGCTGATCCAGTGGCTGATATGGAGCGCAGGCCAGGCGTGCTGCGCATCACTTCTTCAGCGTAACGGAGGCTGGTGCCCTGCCCTCCCATGCCGGGGGCGCGGCGCACCCCCGCTGATGCCCCGCCTGGCGTGTCCGCCGCCGGTGGCCG
>NZ_JBNHGF010000715.1:0-771 GCF_059091005.1 Arthrobacter sp. Y3223164 | reverse complement strand
CCTGCGCGCTGTCGGCGGCGTCGAGGGCGGCGAGCGCGTCCTCGCTGGTGGCCGAGGCCAGGGTGGCCAGCACCTTGCCGGTGGCGGGGTCGTGGACGTCAAAGGTCCCGCCGTCGGATGCGTCGCGCCATTCGCCGTTGATCAGCAGGCCGGTGGGTACTTTGGCGAGCAGTTCTGCTTCGCGGGCTGCGGTTTCAGCCATGGCGGTGCCTCCAAGTGTTCGGGATTGTGTCCGTGGGCGCAGTTGCCCGTTTTCCTTCACGGTAGGTGCTCCGCTTCACGGGTGTAAATGCGAGGGTGCACTACGTTCCACGGCACCTACTGTGCAGATCGACAATACCAATCCGGCGGCCGGGTGAGGGTCACAGAGCGTGCAGATGACGACATCCAGGACATCCGGCGGCACCCGCTTCGCTGAGAGTCAGCGCCCGCCGGGAGCACGGGCGGCCAGGACCGCGGCGTAGAGCTCGCGTTTGCTCACCCGGGCATCGGCCGCGACGGCGGCGACGGCGTCCTTGAGTCGGGCACCCTGCGTCACCAGCGCGTTGACGCCGTCCACGTGGTCTTCGGGCTGTTCGGGCGCTGTTTCCGTCGCGCCGGCAACCACCACGGCGATTTCGCCCCGGACCTCATGGCTTTCGGCCCACTCCAGCAGTTCCCGGACCGTACCGCGCAGCACTTCTTCATGCAGCTTGGTCAGCTCCCGGCAGACCGACGCCCGCCGGCCCGGGCCGAATCCGGCGTCGAGGGCCCGCAGCATGGCCGCCAGCC
>NZ_JBNHGF010000714.1:0-773 GCF_059091005.1 Arthrobacter sp. Y3223164 | reverse complement strand
GGCTGCCCCTGGTCCGGCGGCCGGTCCGAGTGCACCCGCCGCGGTTGCGGCAGAGTTCGCCAGCGCAGATGCCGGACTTGCTGCGCCCTGTTCGGCCACGTTCTCGCCGTTGATAGCGTTCGCGGCGGACGGGGCACCAGCAAGGGTTGAGGATGCTCCGGCGTGGGCAGCAGCCGGGCCAACCGGGCTGACCCCAACGGAGGCTCCGTCGCCGCTTGCGTGACCGGTGACCGAGGCGGGCCAGCCACCGGTACCGCTAAATGCGCCGGACACACCGGTTGCATCCGTTGCACCGAGGCCAGCTGAAGTGTCCGCGCCGGCGGCCTGCGGGCTTCCGGCGCCAGCGTCGGCCGGCACCAGGGACTGAACTGTCTCCGCGTCCTCTTCGCTGATCGGCGTCCCCGCGTTGGTCGTATCACCGGCGGTAAGGCCTTGCCCGACCAGGAGCGGCCAGGGTGCCGGAGAACCTTCGGGACCAGCGACTGCGGCTGCCGGATCAGTCGCCGCAGTCCCGCGGGACGGGCCTCGACGCTCAACGGCGGCCATGGCGAGGGGACGAACCGCATGAGCCTGCCCGTGAACTCCCTGCCCGTCGCCCCGGCGTCCTCCGCCCGTCCCGGCGGGCCGGCTGCCGCGCGCTCCTCTTCTCCCGGCTTCGACGCCGCCATGCAGGATGCGCTGAGGCAGGGTTCCGCTGCTTCCGCCAAGCGTTCCCAGCACGACGGCGGTGCCTCCGCCGGGAGCGCCGCGGGTGCCGCGGGTTCCGCGGGTCC
>NZ_JBNHGF010000713.1:0-777 GCF_059091005.1 Arthrobacter sp. Y3223164 | reverse complement strand
GTCCGGCGGAGGCAATCGGGGCCGGCAGCCCGGCGTCGGTCAGCAGCCGGTGCCGGAGCATCAGCTGCGCCGCCCGGTCCGGACGGACCACCTTCAAAAAGACCCGGTGTCCGTCCTGGACGGCTTCCAGCACGGCCCGCCGC
Source organism: Arthrobacter sp. Y3223164 (assembly GCF_059091005.1). Taxonomy (NCBI): domain Bacteria; kingdom Bacillati; phylum Actinomycetota; class Actinomycetes; order Micrococcales; family Micrococcaceae; genus Arthrobacter; species Arthrobacter sp. Y3223164. The sequence continues at coordinate 634 of NZ_JBNHGF010000713.1, read as the reverse complement.
AGCGGCCGGTAGCTGACCATTTTCAGGTCGGCTTCTCCCCCGCCGAAAACGCTGCGGCCCACCGCAGCCGGGTCGCACGCCGCGGGCAGTCCGACCAGCACCGGGTCGGACGGATACAGCCAGGCGGTCAGCGGGACGGGCCCGCCGTCCAGGCGTACCAGCGGAAGCCCGCAGTCGGGCACCGGCGCCGTGGTGACGCAGACGTACTCGGTCCGCTCGCCGCCGTCGTGCCCGCGGAGCCGCACGGTGTAGATCCCGGTCGCGCCGGCCCCGGGCCGGTGCTGCAGCTTCGCCAACTGCCAGGACCGGACCGTCCCGCCGACGGTGCCGACGGCGAGTTCCAGCGCTTCGCGCATGCCGGGACTTTCCAACACGTCGATGCCGGCGGTCTCGGTGGCCATCAGGTCAACGTTCGCTGCGTCCATGTCTCCATTGCACACCATTGCGGCCCGGAACGCTCGGAACCGGGGACCGGACAAGGCTGCGGCCCGTCCGGGTGTGGACGGGCCGCAGCCAACCTGCCGGGCGCCTCGGGTCAGGCCCGCCGGCGCTGCAGGACGTCGTCCAGATTAAGCCGGTTCGCGGCCGACTGCTGGGCGGATGCCTCGGCGGCCGAGGCGCCGTCCGCCGGCTG
>NZ_JBNHGF010000712.1:0-777 GCF_059091005.1 Arthrobacter sp. Y3223164 | reverse complement strand
TCCGCCGGCGGACCCGACGACGGGACCGGGCCGTGACGGTATCCGGCACCGGACCTGCCGGCCACGGCGATGCGGTCCGAGCCGAATCGGGAGGCCGGCCGGGCATCGACCTGAACAGCGATCTCGGAGAATCAGTCGACGGTCGGCTGATGGGCGACGACGCCGCGATGTTTCCGCTGATCACCAGCGCGAACATCGCCTGCGGCTACCACGCCGGCGACGACGAGACGATGCTGGCCGCCTGCAGCCGCGCCGTGGAGCACGGGGTGGCGGTGGGTGCGCACGTTTCCTACCGGGACCGGGCCGGGTTTGGCCGCCGCAGCATGGAGGTCGCCGCGGCCGACCTTACCGCCGATGTCGCTGACCAACTGGCCGCCCTCGACCGGATCGCCAGGCGAGCGGGGGCCCGGGTGGCCTACGTGAAACCGCACGGCGCGCTCTATCACCGGATTGTCCACGACCGCAGCCAGGCCGCGGCGGTGGTCGAAGCCATCGGCGCCTTCGAGCCACGGCTTCCCCTCCTCGGGCTGCCCGGATCCGCGGCGCTCGAACTGGCGACCGCCGCCGGACTGCCGGTGTTCCGCGAGGCTTTCGTGGATCGCGGCTACCGGGCGGACGGAACACTCATTCCGCGCGGCGAGCCCGGCGCCCTGCTGGAAGACCTGGAGGAGATCGCCGACCGGGCCGTAAACTTCGCCCGCGCCGGGGCGGCGGATTCGCTGTGCGTCCACGGCGATACCCCGGGCGCGGTGGCGATGGCGCGGGTGGTCCGGGAAC
>NZ_JBNHGF010000711.1:0-778 GCF_059091005.1 Arthrobacter sp. Y3223164 | reverse complement strand
ACCGGGCCGCGACCGGCAATCCGGCGACGTTGGAGCGGCTGCGGACCAAGGTCGGCGCGCTGGCGACCGTGACCCTGAAGCGGCTGGATTCGGACCTGCCCTGGTACCGCGGGTTGCGGCCGGACGAACGCTCCGCGCTCGGCCTGGTCGCCCAGAAGGGCATCGCGTCCTTCGTGACATGGTACGAACGCCCCACGTCCCCGGCCTGGGTGATGAACGACGTCTTCGGCACCGCCCCCACCGAGCTGACCCGCTCCATCAGCCTGCAACGCGCCCTGCAGCTGATCCGCGTGGTGGTCGAAGCCGTGGAAGACGAAGTGCCGGACCTTGCCGGCGAAAGCGACGAGGCCCAACTGCGCGAAGCGGTGCTGCGCTATTCCCGCGAGGTCGCCTTCGCCGCTGCCGACGTGTACGCACGCGCCGCCGAAACGCGCGGTTCCTGGGATACCCGGCTCGAGGCGCTGGTCGTGGACGCGATCCTGCGCGGCGAAAGCTCCGACGCGCTGCGCTCCCGGATCGCCGCGGTCGGCTGGAAGACCACCGGCCCCATCACGGTGATGGTGGGCGGCTCCCCCGGTGAACCGGGCCCCAGCTTCGTGACCGAACTGCGCCGCGCCAGCTCCCGCTACGCCGCCGACACCCTCGTGGGCATCCAGGGCGAGCGGCTGATCCTGGTGCTGGGCGGCCTGTCGGACCAGGACACCGCCTTCGTGCGCCTGGCCGAACTCTTCGGGCCCGGGCCGGTGGTCTACGGCCCGGAGGCCCGCTCGCTGGTGGA
>NZ_JBNHGF010000710.1:0-786 GCF_059091005.1 Arthrobacter sp. Y3223164 | reverse complement strand
CCACCAACCCGGCCCACCGCCGTCGCTCCTTCCGCCGCCGGCGGGCGAGTTCGTCCACCAGTTCCCGGGTGCGTTCCTCGACTTCGTGTTGCGGCGGTGCCGCCAGCTCCAAGGCGGCGTCGCGTGGCAGCGCGTCCAGCAGATCGGGCAGCGTTTCCAGCTCCGCGGCCTCCCGGCGGCACGCGGGGCAGGAGGCCAGGTGTTCTTCGAAGCCCGCCCGTTCGCGGCGGTCCAGTCCGCCCAGCACATAGAGGCCGAGCAGTTGGTGCTGTTCCTCGTTGGCATTCACTGCTGCCCCACCCCCATCTCGTCCAGTACGGCACGCAGGGCCTTGGCCGCGTAGAACGCCCGCGACTTCACCGTGCCCAGCGGAATGCCCAGCGACCGGGCGGCTTCGGACGACGTGAGCCGCTGGTAGTGCAGGGCGAGGATGATGTTGCGGTGCTCGGGGCTGATGCGTGCCAGCGCTTCCTCCATGACCACGCGGAGCAGGAGCCGCTCCAGCTGGTCTTCTTCGCTGGCCGGCTCGTCCTCGCCCAGGCCGGTCTCGCCCGGCCGCCGGGTGCGGCGCCGGTAGCCGTCGATAATGACATGCCGGGCGGTTTGGTAGAGGTAGCCGCGCATGTTGTCGGTTTCCGGGCCGCGCTTCCACACCCGCAGGATCGTCTCCTGCACCACGTCCTCCACCTGGTCCGCGTCGGAGGTCGCCGCGCGCACGAACCGGCGCAGCGCCGTGGCGTGGTCGCGGTAGAGGCGGGCCACGGCCTCGTCGTCCAATGCCACGGC
>NZ_JBNHGF010000709.1:0-789 GCF_059091005.1 Arthrobacter sp. Y3223164 | reverse complement strand
GCCGGGGCGGCCGCAGCAACCCGGCCGGATTCCGCACCGGATGACGAGCGGATTGCGCGCTTGGTGGCGGACCCGACGTCGGCCACCCACCGGGAGCTGCTGCAACTGCTGGCCCCGACAATCGCGGCTGCCGCCCAAACGGCGGCCAACGGGCGCGTCGATCCGCGCCAGGCCGGTTACGACGTCGTCCTGCTGCTGGGCCAGTCGAACATGCAGGGCTGCGGCCTCCCCTTCGATCCGGCCATCGACGTGGAGCTCGACGGGATCGACCAGCTGGCGGGTTCCGGCCCGTCCGCGGGCCGGGTCATCACGGCCAGCGAACCGCTCTGCCATGTCGCCAGTGTGTGGGTGGACGGCCGGCCCGCGGTGGGACCCGGCCTCGAATTCGCGCGGCAGCTGTGGCTGGCCCAGCCGGCCGGCCGCAAGGTGTTGCTGGTGCCCGCGGCCCTGGGCGGCACCTCGATCACGGGCAACGCCGACTACTCCTGGGATCCGGACAACAAGACTGCCCGAACGAACCTGTGCCACCGCGCGCTGGAGGCCGCCCGGCAGGCGCTCTCGCTGAATCCGCGCAACCGTTTGGCGGCGGTCCTGTGGCACCAGGGCGAGTCCGACGCGGTGCTGGGTGCCTCGGAGGGCTGGTACCGCCGCAAGTTGCTGCAGATTATTGATCTGGTCCGCGACGCGCTGGGGCCGGCGCCGTTCCTGATCGGCGGGATGGTGCCCGAATGGCTGCCCGATGACCGGCGGCGGCGCGGCATCGAGGCTGCGCACCGCTCCGTGGCGGCG
>NZ_JBNHGF010000708.1:0-796 GCF_059091005.1 Arthrobacter sp. Y3223164 | reverse complement strand
GCCGCCGTCGTTTCGGTGCCCCGTTCCGGGAGTTGGCGCAGCCCGTAGAGCAACAGCCCGACGGCGACGACGGCCGCCAGGGCGGTGGCGCCTTGCCAGCCGGCCCAGAGCGCGGCGACGGGGAAGAACAAGCCCGAGAACAGCTGGCTGCCCTGAACGCCGGACTGCTTGACCCCGATCCAGCCCGGGCGCTTGGGCGCGGGAACCTGGGTCATGATGATCCGATTCGTGGTCGGGTTGGAAATGGCCTGCGCGGGGCCGGCCAGCAACGCGGCGATCACCAGGACCAGATAGTGGTGGGACAGCGAGGCGACCACCAGTGCCACCGCCGTGCCGGCGAAGATCAGGATCAGCTGGGCGCGGCTGGAAATCCGGTCGCTGAGTTTGCCCAGCCACATGCTGGAGACCGCAGCGCTGGCGAAGATGGCCGTGGCCAGCAGGCCGAATTGGGCCTCGCTGATGCCCAGGTCGTCAATGACCAGCGGGCTGACGGTGCTCAGGCCGTAGTTCAGCAGCGGGCCGACGCCCATGGCGCAGGTCAGGACGAAAAGCAGTGCGCCACTGGGGTGTCTGGACATACTGCTCTCCTCGCTGCCCGGGTCGGGCTCCGTCCAGCAGGCTACTCCCCGCGCCGAACTTCCGGCGGCAGGCTTCGCAGCAGAAGGGTCTCCCGCCGTAACAATGGAGAGTTGGCTCACGTTTGGCGGCGCCGGCTGGACTCGGCCGCCCCAGTGGTGCCAGGACGGACGCGGGAGGGCGCGGGCAGGGGGCTTCCGCACAGCCGGCGGGCAGTCGC
>NZ_JBNHGF010000707.1:0-797 GCF_059091005.1 Arthrobacter sp. Y3223164 | reverse complement strand
CGCATGGCCCGCGCCAATCGGGCCTGGAAGGACAAGGCGCTGCAGGAGATCGCCGACTCGCTGATCGCCCGGCGCGACCTGGTGCTGCAGGCCAACCGCCAGGACCTGGACGAGGGCAAGTCGAACGGCACCAGCGCCGCACTGCTGGACCGGCTGACCCTGGACACCAAGCGCATCGACGGCCTGGCCGCTGCCCTGCAGAACCTGGCCGCGCTGCCGGACCCGGTGGGGACCGTCATGCGCGGGCAGACGTTGCCGAACGGGCTGCGGCTGCGCCAGGTCCACGTCCCCATGGGCGTGGTCGCCGCCATTTACGAGGCGCGCCCGAACGTCACCGTCGACATTGCCGGCCTGGCCCTCAAGAGCGGCAACGCCGTGATCCTGCGCGGCGGCAGCGCGGCGCGTCACACCAATGTGGCGCTGCTGGGCATCATCCGCGACGCGCTGGACCGGGTGGGCTTGCCCTCCGACGCGGTGCAGAGCGTGGACGACTACGGCCGCGACGGCGCCACCGCGCTGATGCAGGCGCGCGGCCTCGTGGACGTGCTGATTCCGCGCGGCGGCCGCGAGCTGATCCAGTCCGTGGTGAACAACGCGAAGGTGCCGGTGATCGAGACCGGTGAGGGCAACGTCCACATCTACCTGGACGAATCGGCCGGTACGGAGATGGCCGTGGACATCCTGCTCAACGCCAAGACCCAGCGGCCGTCGGTCTGCAACACGGTCGAGACCCTGCTGGTGCACCGCGACGCGGCCGCCTCGGCCGACGTGCTCGCGGCGCTGGCCGGTGCCGGCGT
>NZ_JBNHGF010000706.1:0-800 GCF_059091005.1 Arthrobacter sp. Y3223164 | reverse complement strand
GGTCGCGCCGCCGCTTGCCGCGCCGGTGGTCTCTTCCTTGGCCGCCGGAGTTTCGGTGCGCACCGGCTGCTCGGCCTTCTTGGCCGTGCGGTCGGCCACGGAGGAGCCACGCTGGTGGTCGGAGATCGCGGCGACCAGGTCGCCCTTGCGCATCCGCGAGCCGCCGGTGATGCCGAGCTGCCCGGCCAGCACCTGCAGTTGGGCCAGCTTCAGGCCGGCAAGGCCTGCACTCTTCGGTGCAGGAGAGTCTATTGTTTCCACACCTGCGGTCAGGTCAGTGGTTTCGGTCACGAAGGATCCTTCCCCCTCGTCGGGCGGTGTGCATATGAAGCGCACCGCGTTGTTTGCTACCCGGCCGTTGCATGAGAAGCCCGGCTGGGTCCGGTATTGCCTGCGGCGTCGTGCCGAAACAAGTCCGGGTGATCAGAGATGAAAAACCTTGAAACAAGCCGTCCGGATGGAACGAGTGAGGTCCTGTCCGGCCGATGGCCGGCAGCAACGCCGTTGAGTGCCGCGGAAGGCTCCTGAAAGGCTGCACCTGGAACGGGGATCCTGCCCAAACGGCTACTCGGCTTGCTTGATCCGGAGCATCCGGCAGGTGTCCTCGCCGGTTAATCCCGGGGGTGCACTTCCACTTTAGCACCATCTGTGTCCACTGCCAGTTTCAGCACACGCCAGTTTCCCGGCGAGTCGCGGCGTTCCAGGTGCGCGGCGATGGCCCGCTGGACCTGCTCCGCTTCGGCCTCGTCCGCGGCGAGTGTCAGCACGGTGGGTCCGGCACCGGAGACGACGGCGGCGTG
>NZ_JBNHGF010000705.1:0-803 GCF_059091005.1 Arthrobacter sp. Y3223164 | reverse complement strand
GGCGGAAGCCGCGGCCGGCCACGGCAGGCCCGGCGACCCGAGCGGCTAGACTGCACACATTGGCGCCGTGCCCGGGCCGGTGCCGAAAGAACCATCGCCGTCGTCGGGAGGAGTGCTCATGAAGGGCGTGCTGTTTGACGTGGACGGGACGCTGGTGGACTCGAACTACCTGCACGTGCTGGCCTGGTGGCAGGCCTTCCGGCAGGCGGGTCTCGACGTCCCGATGGCGGCCATCCACCGTTGCGTGGGAATGGGCGGCGGCAGGCTCATCGCGCAGCTGCTCGACGAGGACCGCGACCAGTCCCGGGACGAGGACCTCAAGGCCGCCCACGGAACCGTCTTCTCCACCTTTTGGCCTTCCCTGCGCCGCTTCGACGGTGCCCGTGAGCTGGTGCGCCGGTCCGCCGAGGAGGGATTGGCCGTCGTGCTGGCCTCTTCCGCCGAGGGAACGGAGCTGGAAGTGTTGCGCCGAGTGATCGACGCCGACGGGTCCATCACCGCCGCCACCAGCTCCGCGGACGCGGAGAACAGCAAACCGGCGCCGGACATCCTGCAGGCGGCCCTGGACGCGGCGGGCCTGCATCCGGCAGACACCGTTTTCGTGGGCGATGCCGTGTGGGATGTCCAGGCGGCCGGAGACCTCGGGATTCCGTGCATCGGCCTCGAATGCGGCGGGACCCCCGCTGCGACCCTGCTCCACGCCGGTGCGGCAGAGGTGTACCGGGACCCGCAGGACCTGCTCGAACACTTCACGGACAGCGCGCTCGGCGGCCTGCTGCGCGCCTGACGGCCAGCGCGCGGCA
>NZ_JBNHGF010000704.1:0-803 GCF_059091005.1 Arthrobacter sp. Y3223164 | reverse complement strand
CGACCGCGGCGCGAAGGTCACCGTGGCCGACCTGGACGGCGCGGCCGCCGAACGGGTGGCGCAGGAGATCGGCGGGGTCCCGTGGCAGGTGGACCTCAGCGACACCCGGGCGCTGGAAACGGCGGCGGTGGACACCGACATCCTGGTCAACAATGCCGGGATACAGCGGATCAACCCCATCGAGGAGTTCGACCCGGAGGCCTTCAGGCTGATGCTTCGCCTGATGCTCGAATCCCCGTTCCTGCTGATCCGCGCGGCGCTGCCGGGCATGTACCAGCGCGGTTTCGGCCGGATCATCAACGTCTCCTCCGTGCACGGGCTGCGGGCGTCGGCCTACAAATCCGCGTACGTCTCCGCCAAGCACGGGCTGGAGGGCCTCTCGAAGGTCACCGCGCTGGAGGGCGGCGCGCACGGGGTGACCAGCAACTGCATCAATCCCGGGTACGTGAAGACGCCGCTGGTCGAGAAGCAGATTGCCGACCAGGCCCGGATGCACCAGCTGCCGCCGGAAGAAGTGGTGGCGAAGGTGATGCTCACCGAAAGCGCCGTCAAGCGCCTGGTCGAGCCGCACGAAGTGGCCTCGCTGGTGTGCTGGCTCGCGGGGCCCGACGCCGGCATGGTCACCGGCGCGTCCTACACGATGGACGGCGGATGGTCCAGCCGATGAGCGCCGAACCCGCAGCCCTGCCCTATGCCGCCCTGGACGTGCCGGTCCGCGGCGGTACCCTGCGCACCGGCGTGTGGGGACCCCCGGCCGCGATCGGGAGAGCGGCGGGGGGGGGAAGAGTGTTCTGCACCGTGTA
>NZ_JBNHGF010000703.1:0-807 GCF_059091005.1 Arthrobacter sp. Y3223164 | reverse complement strand
CCGCTGCTCCGAGCGCTGTCAGGCCTCCAGGTCACGGCGCCGGAAAGCCAGCATCCCGCCGACGGTGAGCAGCAGGGCGACCGCCGACATCCAGGCCAGCGGCAGCACGTCCACGTCCGCGGCCGGAACCCGCGGGACCAGTCCGAACGGCTCGGCGTCCAGCACCGCCTCCGGCAGGTTGAGCACCGGCCCGTACATGCCCACCAGCAGGGCAGTAATCAGCAGGATCCAGACCCACCAGGTACCGCCGTGCAGCCCGTAGGCTAGGGCGCCGGCCCCGGCGAAACAGAGGATCAAGGGCAGGAAGGCCAGCCCGGCGGGAGCGAATTCCGCGATCACCGAACCGTCGCCAACCACCGAGAGCGCACCCAGGGCCAGGCCCAACCCGGAGACAACGAGCATCAGCGCCGAGGCCAGCGCGGTGACCAGCAGCGCGCTCAGGACCCAGTGCGCCCGCCCCACCGAGGCGGCGAGCACGGCCCCGGTTCGGCCGTCGGCTTCTTCCTTGCCGAGCCTGCCCATGGAGACCACGGCGAACACGGCCACGGCCATGGCGAAATACTTCAGGAACGCGGCCAGGGCCGTACGGAGGAAGTCGGAGCTGTCGTCCAGGCCCAGCACCGCGGCCAGCTGCGGCTGTGACTCGTAACTGTCCACCACCGCCTGGGCCAGAGACCCGGTCAGCACGGCGAAGACGAACAGGCCGAGCGACCAGCTGACGATGCTGCCGCGCTCCAACCGAAGGAACAGCCCCGGCAGCCGCACCAGCAGCGGCGTGGCATTGGCGCGGCCCCGGCGAGCGGGCAC
>NZ_JBNHGF010000702.1:0-810 GCF_059091005.1 Arthrobacter sp. Y3223164 | reverse complement strand
CGCCGCCGGCAAGAACGCCAAGGCCGCCCTGCCGCTGCAGATCGCGGACGACCCGTGCTGGGTCCTGCTCTCGGCCTCCGGCCAGCTCGCCCGCACGGTGGACCAGGAGCCCCTGTCGGACGGCCAGCGGATCCGGCACGATGTCCTGGCGTCAGTCGTCAGGACCACGGCACGGGCCGAGATCGGAGCGGTGACCTCGCTGGGCCGGATGCTGCGGCTCCCGGTCCTGGACATGCCGGTGCTCGCCGCCGCCGCCGGGTCGCCCAACCTGGCCGGCGGCGTCCCGGTCAAGGAGTTCGTGACCCTGGCGAAGGGCGAATCGCTGGTGGCCTTGGCGCCGCTGGACAAGGTCCTCGCCCTCGGCACGGCGCAGGGCATCGTCAAGCGCGTGACCCCGGACTACCCGCTCAACCGGGAGGACTGGGAGATCATCGCGCTCAAGCCCAAGGACTACATCGTGGGCCTGAGCGTCCCGGCCGACGACGATGAACTGGTCTTCATCACCCGCCAGGCGCAACTGCTTCACTACCCGGCCTCGACGGTGCGCGCCCAGGGCCGCACGGCCGGCGGCGTCACGGGCATCAAGCTGGGCGCGGAAGACACCGTGACGTTCTTCGGTGCGGTCGCCGCCGGGGACGCGGACGCCGTCGTCGTCACCGTCGCCTCCTCGCAGGAGGCCCTGCCGGGCACCTCCCCCGGCTCGGTCAAGGTCACCCCGTTCACGGAGTACCCGGCCAAGGGCCGCGCCACCGGCGGCGTGCGCGCGCACCGCTTCCTGAAGGGCGAGGACATGCTCTCGCTGGCGTGGGC
>NZ_JBNHGF010000701.1:0-812 GCF_059091005.1 Arthrobacter sp. Y3223164 | reverse complement strand
CGCCTCGGCCACCTGGGCGTTGACGCTGTCCCGGAGCCTGCGGTCCACCAGCGGCGCCATCGCCCCGCCGTCGTTGCGTTTGCGGGCCTCGGCGGCGAGCGCCTCACAGAACGGGCCCGCGACGTCGCGGTGCACGTAGATGCGCTCCACCGAGGTGCAGATCTGGCCACTGTTGGCGAACGCCCCGATGGCCGCCTGCTCCGCCGCCCATGCCGGATCCACGCCGGCGTCGACGATCAGCGGATCGTTTCCGCCGTTCTCGCGGATGACATGGGCGCCGGTGAGCGCCGCGGCCCGGGCAATCCTGGCGCCGGTGAGGCTCGATCCGACGTGCGCGATCACGTCAACATCCGGGTGGCCGGCCAGCGCCGCCCCGACCGCCGGGCCGCCGGTCAGCGTGGTCATGACCTGCGGCGGCAGCACCTCCGAGAGAATCCGGCCGAGCAGCTCACCCAGATGCGGGCAGCGTTCGCTTGGCTTGTGCAACACCGCGTTTCCCGTCGCCAGCGCGGCACCCAGCAGCCCGGCGGCCACCGCCACCGGATCGTTCCAAGGCGTGAGCACTACGGCCAGGCCCCGTGGTTCGTTCACGGTGTAGTCGGCGGCAAGCGAACCGCCGCGCAGGCTTCGGCCGCGGTGCACCGGGCCCAGCTGGGCGTACTGGCGCAGGGTTCCGGCCCCGGCAAGCACGCCCTCCAGGGCTTCATGTTCCGGCCGGCCGGTCTCCCGCGCGTTCATCGCGGCCAGCTCCTGCGAGTGCTCCTGCAAGGCTGCCGCGGCCGCTTCCAGCAGTTCGCCGCGGGCGGCAGCGT
>NZ_JBNHGF010000700.1:0-812 GCF_059091005.1 Arthrobacter sp. Y3223164 | reverse complement strand
GGCCAGTGACCGCCGGTAGGCCCAGACCTCGCGCCGCGGGACCATCAGCGGGCGCACTATGGCCCGCGAGGTCCTGCGCGTCTTGGCGGCCTGCCGCCGGGACGCGAAAAAGCCCGCGGGTCGGAACAAGGCGGCAAGGGTGGCACCCAACTGCCGCAGCCCGTGCATGGGGTCCTTGGCCACCACCGAGGCCAGGAAGCTGTACAGCCCGCCGAGCAGGGCCCCGATCCACAGGAACGGTACCTGCCACCAGGCCGCATGCTTGAGCCGGAGGTGGATCTGAGCCTTGCGGGCTGCCCTTGCGGTGCCGTGGTCGCCGGTCCGGGCGGCGTGGCGAACCCTCGCGGTGGGGACAACCACCACGCGGTGGCCGGCCAGCCGGTTCCGCCAGCACAGGTCCACGTCGTCACCGGTCCCGGGCAGGGCCGGATCGAACCCGCCCAGCTGGTCGAAGACATCGCGGCGCACCAGCATGCCGGCGGAGTTGACGGCAAAGAAGTCGCTGCGGCCGTTGTACTGGCCCTGGTCCATCTCGTCGACGTCGATCATGGTCAGCCGTTCGGCCCAGCGGCTCACGGTCAGGCCCACGTCGACCAGTCGGCGCGGGTCGTCCCAGTCCACCTGTTTGCAGCCGGCGATGGTTACCGACGGTGCCGTTTCCACGGCGAGCAGCAGTTCCTCGAGCGCATCAGGCTCCGGGGCGGAATCATCGTGGAGCAGCCACAGCCATTCCTGGGCCGGACCGTCGGCCGGGGCGTGTTTGGGCAGCTCGGCCAGCCCCACCCGGACCGCGGCGCCGAACCCGGCGCGGT
>NZ_JBNHGF010000699.1:0-814 GCF_059091005.1 Arthrobacter sp. Y3223164 | reverse complement strand
GCCCTGCGGCCGCACGACGCTGCAGTTGAACCGCCGGCACCTGCAGGGGCCAAGGGTGAACTCGTCGCGGTGTGGGGTCCGGCCGGGGCGCCGGGACGCACCACCGTGGCGGTCAACCTCGCCGCCGAATACGCCGCCGCCGGCCGGCGGACCCTGCTGATGGATGCGGATACCTACGGGGCCAGCGTCGCCGCGTTCCTTGGCCTGCTCGATGAATCTGCCGCGCTTGCCCACGCCTGCCGGCTGGCGGACCAGGGCGTGCTGGACAGCCCGGCCCTGGAACGGGTCTGCCTGAAGGTAGCCGTGGCCGGAACCTCGATGCTGGTGCTGACCGGGATTACGAGGGTGGACCGGTGGACCGAGCTGAGGCCGTCGGCGCTCGGGGCGGTGCTGGACATGGCGCGGGCGGTGGCGGAGACCGTCGTCGTGGATTGCGGTTTCTCGCTGGAACACGACGAGGAGCTGAGCTTTGACTCGCTGGCGCCGCGGCGCAATGGTGCCACATTGCGGGTGCTGGAGGCGGCGGACCGGGTGCTGGCCGTGGGCAGCGCGGATTCGGTGGGGCTGCCGCGGCTGGTCCGCGCGCTGGACGAACTGGCGCATGCCGTCCCCTCCGCCTCGGCCGAAGTGGTGCTCAACAAGGTTCGGGCGGCAGCCGTGGGAGCCCGGCCGGAAGCACAGTTGCGGGAGGCCTGGGAACGGTTCGTGCCGGCCGCCGGCGTCCCCGCCCTGCTGCCGTCCGATACCGCCGCAGCCGATGCCGCCCTGCTGGGCGGCTCGGTCCTGTTGGAATCCGCGCCGGGCTCTGCGCTGC
>NZ_JBNHGF010000698.1:0-817 GCF_059091005.1 Arthrobacter sp. Y3223164 | reverse complement strand
GGGCGGCAGCGTCGGTGGCTGCCCAGCCTGGTTGGGCCGCCTTGGCAGCGGCGACGGCCGCCCGCACCTCGTCGGAGCTTGTTTCCTCCAGCACGCCCACCAGGCTGCCGTCCCGCGGGTCGTGCACCTCCAGTAAGGCAAGGTCCCGGGCGGTATCGGAATCGGTGGTCATATTGCTCCTCCCCTCCAAGGCGGCCTGGGCCTGCCCATTGGTGTCTGGCCAAAGTCCACTGTCACGCGGCGGCGGTGCAGTGCCCATCGCGGCACGCAACACCGGCAACAATGCGTGGTACTGGTTCCCTACCCCCCATCGCGCGGTTTCAGACACGCCGCCGGTTTCAGACACGCTGCCGGTTTCAGGACGCCCGGTGCGGGCGGTTCCTGCGGGCCGGTTCCTGCCTCCGGTCCCGGTTCCGGCTCTGGCCAGCGGCTCGAATGCACCTTAGGGTGAAGTTCACGAGGGGCCCGCGGGGGCGGGCCCAGGGGGTTGCGGCAGGCACGGCACCCGCGCGCCGGGTGGCTGCGCCGCAGGCGGAACGTTAATCCAGGAGGTGGAGATGGCTGGTTCTCCCACAGGCGGCGCCGCTTTCGGTGGCCAGAGGCTCAGTACCGAGGCCCGGCATGGCCGGGGCATTGGGCCGGTGTTGGAGCCCTTCGAGGGGGTGCGGAAGATTGCGGTGCTCCGGGGCGGAGGGCTGGGCGACGTGCTTTTTTCGGTTCCGGCACTCGAGTCGCTGGCTGCCGCCTATCCCGAGGCCAGCGTGACCCTGCTGGGCACGGCGGCCCATGCCGCCCTGTTCCGCGGCCGGCCGGGCCC
>NZ_JBNHGF010000697.1:0-820 GCF_059091005.1 Arthrobacter sp. Y3223164 | reverse complement strand
GGCGCTGTTCTTCGGCGGCGGCGGCGCTCCGGTTCCGCCGGGCGCGGGTCGGCCAGGTCAGCGCCAGCACCAGCGAGGAGACCATCAGCACCAGCAGGGCAATGACGATTCCGGCGTCCATCCAGAACTGGGCCGGGAACAGGCGGATCAGGGTGTCGTCCACGAAGAAGGTCCAGGTGCCGTCGGCGAAGAAGATCCGGTGGAACTCGGTGAAGAACTGCTGCCAGTTGAGCGCCCCCAGGACGCCCAGCAGCAGGACCAGGATCAGTGTCGCGGCGGAACCGGCGAACAGGCCGCGCCGGATCCCCCCGTGGTAGCGGCGGGCCAGGTAGACCACTGCGACGACGGCCAGCAGCAGCATGACCGCCCCGGCAAGCATGGTCGCGAGGAACACGCCCTTCACGTCGGCCATGTGGCTGACCTCGGAGTCCAAAAACAGGCTGCCGCCGTTGGGGCCGGAGAGGTCTCCCAGGTATCGCGGGCCGGCGAAATTCAGCAGGTAGTCCACCGCATAGGAGCCGTAGGTCATCCGTTCCTCCGTGCTGAAGCCGAAGCTGTCGGCCGGGAACCCGGGGCGGTGGTATTCCGCCCAGAGGAACAACGGCGTGGCCACCAGCCGGATGGCACCGATGATCAGCAGCGGCGGGAACAGCACCGCCAGGACCACCTGCAGGATCCGTCCAGCCAGCGGCTTGGCGTTCATTGCCTCGTCGCGCTCGGTCGTGCGCCGGACCACCTCGGAACGCGGCGGACGTACCGAGAGCGCGCCGGTCGCCGGGTTGGCGTCGCTGCCGGCGGCGGCTGCGGCCGTCCCACCGGG